>CANBTZ010000001.1 GCA_947372495.1 Comamonadaceae bacterium
CTCGTGGCCGCCTGCTTTTTTCTGACCGGCGCTCAGGCGCAAACTTCCACCCCTTCGAACGAGCCTGTCAAGGCTGGTTTTGTCTATGTCTCGCCCATCACCGAGGCAGGATGGACCAAGCAGCATGACGAAGGCCGCAAGGCCGTCGAGAAGGCTTTGGGCAACAAAGTCAAAACGACTTTTGTGGCCGATGTAGCCGAAGGGGCCGATGCCGAGCGCGTGATCCGCGATCTCGCCAGCCAGGGCCATCAAATCATCTTCACGCCCAGCTTTGGCTACATGGAGCCCACGCTCAAGGTGGCCAAGGACTTCCCGAATGTGAAGTTCGAATCGGTCACCGGTTACAAGACAGCCGCCAATGTGGCCGCGTCCAACGCCCGGTATTACGAAGGCCGCTACCTGGCGGGCATTGCAGCGGGCCGCATGACGAAGACGAATGTCGCCGGTTATGTGGCGGGCTTCCCGATTCCCGAGGTGCTGCAGGGCATCAACGCTTTCACTTTGGGCATGCGCTCGGTCAACCCCAAGGCGTTGGTGAAAGTGGTCTGGCTCAACGCCTGGTTTGACCCACCGCGTGAGCGTGAGGCGGCCATGGCCTTGTTCAACCAAGACGTGGACGTGATCGCCTTCCATACCGGCTCGACGGCCGTGATGGCGGCTGCGCAAGAGCGCGGCAAGATGGCCGTGGCCTACCACTCGGACATGCGCATGGTGGGGCCCGATGCCCAGATCATTGCGGTCACGCACCAGTGGGGTGACTACTACACCCGCCGCGTCAAGGCGGTCATGGATGGCCGCTGGACTTCGGGCACCGTGTGGGGTGGCGTGAAGGACGGCATGGTCCGTGTCGGCGACTTTGGCCCCAAGGTGCCCAAGAAGGTGCAAGACGAAGTGCTGGCCCAACAAAAGAAAATGGGTGCAGGCCAGCTGCACCCATTTACCGGGCCGATCACCGACAACGAAGGCCGCAACGTGCTGCCCGCCGGACAGCAGTTGAGCGACGAGCAGATCTTGTCGATGAACTTTCTTGTCGCCGGTGTGGTGGGCAAGGTCAGCCGCTGAGGCTGACCTTGGCACGCATCACGGTGCGAGCTGCTTGAGCAGGGCTTGCAGGTTGGACGCCTGCGACAGGCTCCAGCACGCGCCGAGCACACTTTGCACTTTGGACGCGCCCAAAATCGGGTCGGCCAGGTTGTGGAACTTGGCTTCCAGATCGGTGTCGCTCATGGGGCGCTGCAGTGAGCCGATGGCGTGCTCGACATGCACCTGCACGCTGCGGCCATCTTTCAGCTTGGCGGTGACGTAGACGCTCTCTTCGCGCACCGAGGTGTCCACCACGGCCTGCACCTTGCGGCGCAGGGCCACCACGTCTTCGCGTGTGACGATGTGGTCGGCAAACTCTTCTTCGCCAGCGCGGCCAAAGATCAGGCCCGCAGCGCAGCCGTGGTACACGCTGAACTTGCCTTGCAGGCCGTCTTGCGGTTCTTTCTTGCCGGTCAGCTCCAGCACCAGGGGGTGCACGCGCAGCTCGATGGTTTCAACCTCGTCAGCCTTCACGCCTTGGGCGCGCAGTTGGGCGCAGGCGTCGATGCTGGGGTGGATCACGATGCCGCAGGCAAAAGGTTTGTAGGCGTTGAAGCTGATCTCGAAACGCTGACCCAGCTCGTCTTGCGCTTCGCGCCAGTCGTACTTGGTGGACAGCACCTGGGCCCAGCCGCGTGGGGCTTCGAGCGAACGGGCGCTCGATGTGAAACCCTTTTGTGCCAGCAAGGCCGACATCAAACCGGCACGCGCTGCGCCGCCGGGGTGGAAGGGTTTGGTCATGGTGCCGAACTGTTCGCGCAAGCCAATGGGTTGCGACGCGGCAATGCCCAGCGCCATGGTGGTTTGGTCTGCGCTCAGGCCCAGCAAGCGAGAGCAAGCGGCGGCCGCGCCCAGCGTGCCGGTGGAGCCGGTGATGTGCCAGCCGCGGTCGTAGTGCTCGGGGTAGACCAGGTTGCCCATGCGGCAGGCCACGTCGATGCCCAGCACCAGTGCGTCGATCACTTGGCGGCCTGAGCTGCTTTGGTGCTCGGCCAGCGCCATGATGGCCGAGGCCACAGGGCCTGCGGGGTGGATGATGGTCTTGAGGTGGGTGTCGTCAAAGTCAAAGGTGTGCGACGAGATGCCGTTGATCAGGGCCGCACTGGCCATGTCCACGCGTTCGCTGCGGCCGGCCAGGGTGGCTTGGGGCGCTGGCTCCAGCATTTGGGTGGCGGCCAGGGCGGCGTCCACGGCTTCGTGTCTGGCAGCGCCGATCGCACAACCGAGCCAGTTCAAAAAGGTGCGGTGCGCTTCGTGCTCGACGGCATCGCTCCAGCCTTTGGAAGGGTGGTTGGCCACGAATTCGGCCAATTGACGGGTGATGGCCGGAGCGTTGTGGTCGGCGGTGACGCTGGTGTTGACGGTCATGGTCTTTCCATTTCAATAAAAAATCGATTGTTCAGGCATCGAGGTTGATGTTGCGTTTGCGGGCGAGTTCGGTCCAGCGTGCCAGGTCTTTTTTCATGTAGTCCCCAAACTGGCTGGCCGTCATCGGCATCAGTTCGATCGCTTCGGCGCTGAGCTTTTCACGGAAGTCGGGCTGGGCCAGCACCTGGGCCAGCGCATCGCTCAGTTGCTTGACGATCGGGGCGGGCATGCCAGCGGGTCCGACGATGCCGTACCACTGCTGGGCGTCAAAGCCCTTGACGCCCGCTTCGTCCATGGTGGGCACGTCTTTGAGGGCGGGGTGACGCTGGTTACCCGTGACGGCCAAGGGGCGTACACGGCCGCTGCGGATGTGGGGCAGCGCAGCGGCCAATCCCGGGAACATGGCTTGGGTTTGCCCTGCGATCACGTCGGTGGTGGCGGGCGCAATGCCGCGGTAAGGGATGTGCACCATGAAGGTGTCGGTCTGCAGCTTGAACAGCTCGGCCGTGAGGTGGGTGAGTGAGCCGGCGCCGGCCGAGCCGTAAGACACGCGGCCTGGGTTCTTTTTGACGTACTCGATGAAGGCTTTGACGTCCTTGATGGGCAGCGACGCGTTGACCACCAACACGTTGGGGGTGGCACCGATCATGCCGATGGGGGTGAAGTCCTTGATCGGGTCGTAGCTGAGCTTGCGGGTGGCGGGCGCTGTGGCGTGGGTGGACACATAGCCTTGCATCAAGGTGTAGCCATCGGGCGCAGAACGCGCCGTGGTCTGCGAAGCGATCACGCCGCCGCCGCCGCCCAGGTTGTCGACCACCATGACTTGCCCCAGCACTTTGCCCAAACGCTCGCACACGGTGCGGCCCACCATGTCGGAGCCGCCCCCTGCGGCCACAGGCACGATGTATTTGATCGGTTTGGCGGGGTAAGGCGATTGGGCCCAGGTGCTGGCAGGCAGGGCCAGCAAAGGTGCCGATTGAAGCAAGGTCCGACGTTTCATGGGAGGTCTCCGAGTGATTTCGCTGATTGCAGTTCAGGTGTTGCGGTGCTTTTTTGCAGACGTTTGAAGGCGCTGCTCACATGCTGTGTGAGCAGTTGGCTGGTGAGGGGGGCATCGCCTTGTGCAATGGCCTGCGCGATGCTGGCGTGCTCTGCGATGGAGCGCTGCATGCTCAGGCCTTGGGACAGGCTTTTGAGCCGCGCCAAGTGCAGTTTTTGGACCACGTCGCGGTAGGTGCTGGCGAGCGGCTGGTTGCCCGCGGCCTCAATGATCCGCCAGTGGAAATGCAGGTTCTCGGCGTAATAGGCCGCCACGTCTTGCTGCGTGGCCGCCGCTTGCATGGCGGTGACCGACGCGGACAGTTCACTGGCCAAGTGTGTGCGCTGCTCAGCGGGCAGGGCGGCCACTTTGCCGCCCGCAAAACCGTCGAGCAGGCTGCGCATCTCGTACAGGTCGAGCACCTCGGTGTCCTGGATTTCACGCACAAAAGTGCCCGAATGCTTGCGTGAGCTCACCAGTCCCGAGCTTTCGAGCTCGCGCAGGGCTTCGCGCACCGGCACCCGCGAGACTTGCAGCCGGGCGCAGACATCGGGTTCGTTGATGCGGTCGCCCGGTGCCAAGTCGCCCCGCAGTATGCGCCCGAGCAGGTCTTCGCGCACGAGCTTGGCCAGCGAGGTGTCTCGCATGGTTTGCAGTCGCGCCGACGTGTCGGAGGTGATCCAGGGCAGCATGGTCAAAATTCGGTGATTAATTGTCTATCGTATACGAAATACGATTAAGCGCCAACCGTCCTTGTCCATCAGGTGACGCTGCAGTGCTTGGCTTGCACCCGAAAAGCTTGGGCAGAAGCGGCCTAGAATGCGGCATTCTTCCGAGGTGAACCGATGAGCATCAAGAGCGACAAATGGATCCGCCGCATGGCCGAACAAACGGGCATGATCGAGCCGTTCGAGCCGGGCCAGATCCGCCAAAACGCGGCGGGCGAAAAAATCGTGAGTTATGGCACCAGCAGCTACGGTTACGACATCCGCTGCGCGCCCGAGTTCAAGGTGTTCACCAACATCTACAGCACGGTGGTGGACCCCAAAAACTTCGACGAGAAGAGCTTTGTGGACATCCACAGCGACGTCTGCATCATCCCGCCCAACAGTTTTGCGCTGGCCCGTACGGTGGAATATTTCCGCATTCCGCGCAACGTGCTGACCGTTTGCTTGGGCAAAAGCACCTACGCGCGCTGCGGCATCATCGTCAACGTGACCCCCTTCGAGCCCGAGTGGGAAGGTTATGTGACCCTCGAATTCAGCAACACCACGCCGCTGCCCGCCAAGATTTACGCGGGTGAAGGTTGTGCCCAGGTGCTGTTCTTTGAGAGCGACGAAGTGTGCGAAACCAGCTACAAAGACCGCGGCGGAAAGTACCAGGGCCAAGTGGGCGTGACCCTGCCCAAGACCTGATTTCCGGGCGGTCTGGCTGAAATGAGACAATAGAGGCTAATGACTGCATCTTTTTCCAATTTGTCGCTGGCGCCTACGCTGGCACGCGCCGTAGCCGAAATGGGCTACGAATCCATGACCCCCATCCAGGCAGAGGCCATTCCGGTGGTTCTCACGGGCCAAGACGTCATGGGCGCAGCTCAGACGGGCACGGGCAAAACTGCGGCGTTTTCGCTGCCTTTGCTCCAGCGCCTGCTCAAGCACGAGAACGCTTCGACTTCGCCTGCCCGCCACCCTGTGCGGGCACTGGTGCTGTTGCCCACCCGCGAGCTGGCCGATCAGGTGGCCCAGCAAATCAAGCTTTACGCCAAGTACACCCAGCTGCGCAGCATGGTGGTGTTTGGCGGCATGGACATGAAGCCCCAAACGGCCGAGCTCAAAAAAGGCGTGGAAGTGCTGGTGGCCACCCCCGGACGCTTGCTGGACCACATCGAAGCCAAAACCGCGGTCCTGAACCAGGTCGAATACGTGGTGCTGGACGAGGCCGACCGCATGCTGGACATCGGCTTTTTGCCCGACCTGCAGCGCATCCTGAGCTACTTGCCCAAGCAGCGCACCACGCTGTTGTTCTCAGCCACTTTCTCGCCTGAGATCAAACGCCTGGCGGGCAGCTACCTGCAAAACCCGGTCACCATCGAGGTGGCCCGTCCGAACGAAACCGCTTCCACCGTTGAGCAGCGCTTTTACGCCGCGCAAGACGATGACAAGCGACGCGTGATCCACAAAATTCTGACCGATCGCGGTCTCGAGCAAGCCTTCATCTTCACCAACAGCAAGCTCGGCTGCGCCCGCTTGGCCCGCTCACTCGAGCGCGAAGGCTACAAGACCGGTGCCTTGCACGGTGACAAGAGCCAGGACGAGCGCCTCAAAGCACTGGAAGCCTTCAAAAAAGGCGAAGTCAATCTGTTGGTCTGTACCGATGTGGCTGCCCGCGGTCTGGACATCAAGGACGTGCCTGCGGTCTTTAACTTTGACGTGCCTTTCAATGCCGAAGACTATGTCCACCGCATTGGCCGCACGGGCCGCGCTGGCGCCAGTGGCCTGGCCGTGACGCTGGTCTCGCCCAGCGACACCCGCTTGGTAGGCGACATTGAGAAGCTGATCAAGAAAAAAATCGACGTCGAATCGATCGCGCTCGACGGCGACCGCGCACCACGCAGTCGCTTTGAAGGTGAACGCGGCCGCTCGGAGGGCGAACGCCCTCGCCGCGATGCCGATCGCCCTCGGTTTGATGGCGAACGCCAGCGCCGCGAACATGACCGCGACCCGCGCGATGGGCAGGATTCCCCCCGTGAGCGCCGCTCGGGCGGTTTCCGTCCTGCACCGGTCTCGCGTGACCCGTTCTTTGACAAGCCTTACGAGGCCCCGCAGGCCGATGCGCCAGCGGGTTGGGAGTCCACCCGTGGCACCATGCCGCGCTCGCCCGTGTCGGCCAACATCAAGCCCAAACGCAAAGTGGCAGCTTTGTTCAAGACCGGCGAATAAGCAGACCTTTACCGGTCTGTTATCTGCCCGACATCCAGGGCTGTCAAAATCGGAGGATGCTTGAAAACTCGTCCCTCGTCTCATCGGTCAAGCCCCTTGCGCTGACCTCTCCCCACTTTGATGTGTCTCCCACGGTTTGGGGCTGGTTGGCTGTGGGCCTGCTCAGTCCTGTGGTGGGCGTGCTGGCGCAACCCGCACCCGTCACCGACATGGGCCGGGTTGAAATCCGCAGCAACCGCGACAACGACACCGAAGCGCGCCGAGAATCAACTGCAGCCAAAATCGTGATTGGCCGCGAAGAGATCGAAAAACAAGGCGACGCCACATTGGGCGAAGTCCTCAAACGTTTGCCGGGGGTGACGATCGGCGGCGCACCTGGTCGCGGTGGGGCGATTCGCATGCGTGGCTTGGGCAACGGCTACACGCAAATTCTGATCGACGGCGAGCGGATGCCGCCGGGCTTTTCGGTGGACCAGCTGACCCCTGAGCAGGTCGAAAAAATCGAGATCATGCGCGCCCCGACCGCCGAGACGGGGGCCCGTGCCATTGCGGGCACCATCAACATCGTGATGCGTGAAGGGCAAAAAGCTTCTCCCGATGACCTCAAGCTCACGCACGGCACCGAGCACGGCTATGGCTCAAGCCAGCTCAACTGGGTACACAACCTCAAAACCGAACCCGTCAGCGGCACACTCACAGTGTCGGCCATGGACAACTACCGTTACGACGAGAGCACCACGGTGACCGAGTCTTCGCTCATCACAGACCGGGTGCGCGAGAGCAGCAGCTTGGCGCGCCGCAAGGCCGTCAATGCCAATGCTCGTTTGCAGTGGAAAGGCGAGCAAGGCCGCAGCCTGGTGTTGACGCCTTTTGTGGTGTATTCCGACAACGACAGCCGGGGGCAGATTGCGGTGCGCACCACAGAAGGTGCCCCCTTGTCAGATGCCGCACAAACGCAAAGCAAAAGCCGTTTCACCATGGCCCGGCTCAACGGGCAATGGACCGAGCGTCTGTCGGCCGATGACCGCCTGGAAGTGCGATTTGGTGGTGGCCAAACCACTTACGACTACCGGATGGACCAAACCGGCGCTGCCGGTGTGGCCAGCAGCAGTGGCCAGCCCTTGCTGCGCAATGGTTTTGAAACCCAGAACTTTGTGGACAGCAGCTACAGCCTGAACGGCAAATGGAGCCGAGTACTCGACAACGGCCACCAGATCGTGTCGGGCGTGGAGTTGGAGACCGTCAAACGGGACGAGCAGGGCAATGCGGCCTTGTCTGACGACGGCGGCAACCTCTCCGCCAGCACGCGCCGTTGGGCGGTTTACACGCAAGACGAATTCAAGATCAACGCGCAATGGTCGGCCTACGGTGGTCTTCGTTACGAAAACCTGCTGACCGAGGGCACGGTCACCACCAACGGGATTTCCGCTCTCAAACACAACGACAGCGGTGTGCTCACGCCGCTGTTGCACGCGGTGTACAAGCCCGATCCGCAAAAGCGTGACCAGATCCGCATGAGCCTGACGCGCAGCTACAAGACGCCTTCGCTTTACCAACTTGTCGCTCGTTATGTGCCGTCTTTGGGCGAGAACAGCTGGACCCAAGCCGATCGCACGGGCAATCCGGATCTCAAACCCGAGTTGGCGACCGGGGTGGATTTGGCTTACGAGCGTTACCTGGAGCAAGGCGGCTTGCTCAGTGCCAACGTCTTCCGACGCAACATCAGCAACCTGATTCGCTCTACCACCAGCTACAACGCCAGCACCGGGCGCTACATCTCATCACCCACCAATGTGGGCGATGCCGTCACGCAAGGCCTGGAGCTGGAGGCGAAATTCCGCCTGGACCAGTGGTTGGCCAACGCCTGGCCCGTGGATGTGCGGGCCAATGCGAGCTTCTTCCATTCGCAGGTGCTGGACGTGCTCGGCCCCAACAACCGACTCGACCAGCAGCCCAACATGACCGCCAACTTAGGGGGCGACTACCGACTGCGCAGCGTGCCTTTGACGGTGGGAGGGAACTTCAACTTCAACCCTGCTTTTGACACGCGCCGCACAGACCAGCAATGGGCTTACCAAGGGGCCAAACGCGTGCTGGACGTCTATGGCCTGTGGAAGTTGTCACCCACAGCGGGTTTGCGTCTGACCGTGAGCAACCTCACGCCCTTGGACTACACCACCGGATCGACCTTCCGCAGCGGCGCTCAATACGAATCGGCCACCACCACGGCCCACAACTGGCGCAACATTCAGCTGCGGCTGGAGATGAAAATTTGATGTTGCTCTTCGTCAGTAATCTGTGGGCGTCGACCACCGCACTTCACTGTCACGACTTAGGCAGCATGGCCGTTGTGCCTGTGCCAAGATAGCGGCGATTCACCCCAAGGAGACTTCTATGGCCATCAAAAACGGCGCCTGGCACGACCGCATGTACAACAACCGGGCCTTGGTGCCTGACTTCGCAGACCACTTTGCGCATTGGTCTGCCGCCTCTGAGCGGGCCAGAAAAGAGCTGCCTTGCCAGCTGGACGTGCACTACGGCGCAGGCCCCAAAGAAACGCTCGACATCTTCCCGGCTGCCCGGCCTGGTGCGCCCGTGGTGGTCTTCATCCATGGCGGTTATTGGCGCAGCCTCGACAAGTCAGATCACTCGTTTTTGGCCCCCGCTTTGCACGACATGGGGGCCTGCGTGGTGGCCGTCAACTACGCGCTGTGTCCGGGCACGCCTGAGCAGCCCGTGACCATTCCTGACATCGCGTTGCAGATGACCCAGGCGCTGGCTTGGGTGTGGCGTCACATCGGTTTGCATGGCGGCGACCGCAACAACATCACCGTGATTGGCCACTCGGCGGGCGGTCATCTGGCGGCCATGCTGCTTGCATGTGACTGGAAAGATGTGGGATCCGATTTGCCCATGAACCTGGTGCGCAAAACGATGTCCATCTCGGGTCTGTATGACTTGGAGCCTGTGCGCAAGACACCGTTTGTGGCCCCTGATTTGTGCATCACACCGGCCCATGTGCGCTTGGCCAGTCCGGCCAAATGGCCCAGCCCACGCAAGGGGGTGCTCTACACCGTGGCTGGGGGTGACGAAAGCGCGGAGTTCCTGCGGCACAACCGCCTGATTCATCAAGCCTGGGGCCCCAAGACCGTGCCCGTGTGCGAAGACCTGCCAGGGCTGAACCATTTCAGCATCGTCACGGACCTGACCCGCGTGGGCAGCCGATTGCATGCGCTGGCGCAAAAGCTGATCCAGCTCAAACCGGCCTGACACGCGACGCGGAGCGCTCACAAAAAAAGGGCAAGCCATGCGGCTTGCCCTTTTGGGTTTGCGGGCTCAGCTCAAGCGGCCAAGAAGCGATCCACCAAGAGCGACCAAAAGGCCGAACCCACGGCCACGTTGTCGTCGTTGAAGTCGTAGCCGGGGGTGTGCACCATGCAAGCGCCGTGGCCGTCTCCTGTGCCGTCGCCGTTGCCGATCAACAGGTAGCAGCCGGGCACTTCTTCGAGCATGAAGGCAAAGTCTTCGCTGCCTGTCAGGGCACGCGGGTTGCGCAGCACGCGGTCTTTGCCCACCAGCTCTTCGGCCACTTGCTGCACGAAGTCGGTCTCGGCCATGTGGTTGACCAGCACGGGATAGCCGCGCTTGTAGTCGATGCTGGCCTTGACGCCGTAGCTCTCAGCTTGAGCGTGGGTCAATTCGGTGATGCGTTTTTCGAGCAGCTCTCGCACTTCGCGGTTGAGGGCGCGCACGCTCAGGCGCAAGGTGGCCAGCTGCGGGATCACGTTGTTGGCTATGCCAGCGTTGAACGCCCCCACGGTGATGACCGCCATTTCCTGTGGGTCCACATTGCGGGCCACGATGCTTTGCAGGCCCATCACGATGGACGAAGCCGCCACCACCGGGTCGGCCGCGCGGTGCGGCATGGCGCCGTGCCCGCCCGTGCCTTCGATGGTGATGGTCACGTTGTCAGAAGACGCCATGGCCGCGCCGTCGCGCATGACCAAGTGGCCCTGCGGGTGACCGGGCATGTTGTGCATGCCAAAAATCGCGTCGCAAGGGAACTGCTTGAACAGGCCGTCTTCCATCATCTTCTTGGCGCCGCCCAAGCCTTCTTCGGCGGGTTGGAAGATCAGGTTCACGGTGCCCGAGAACGTGGCCTTTTGTGCGATGTGCTTGGCCGCAGCCAGCAGCATGGCGGTGTGCCCGTCGTGGCCGCAGGCGTGCATGATGCCGGTGTTGCAGCTGGCATATGGCAGGCCTGTGCCTTCGTCGATCGGCAGCGCGTCCATGTCGGCACGCAGACCAATCGACTTGCTGCCCGTACCGCGCTTGAGTTGGCCCACGACGCCTGTGCCACCCAAGCCGCGTGTGACTTGGTAGCCCCACGCAGTCAGCTGCTCGGCCACCAAATCGCTGGTGCGGTATTCCTTGTAGCCCATTTCGGGGTGCTTGTGGATGTCGCGGCGCACCGCGATGAACTCAGCAGCCTGCGCTTGCAGGGCCTGCAGTTTGTCGTGCAAAAAAGCTTCACTGGGTGCGTTCATGGGGGTTCTCCGTGGGTCAGGATTACTGGGGTTGCAGGTTCATGCCTTTGGCGATGGCACGGTACTTGGCCGTATTGTCACTGTAAAGCTTGCCCAATGCATTCAGTGCCTGTGGGCGTGGCACCACCATGGCCTGGGCTTCGAGCGAGGCGCGGATGGCCGGGTCGTTGGCGACTTCGCCCAAGGCCTTGTTCAGGGCTTGCACCACCGCTTCAGGGGTGTCCTTGTGCACGAAATAGCCTGACCAGGTGTCGAAGACGAAGCCTTTGAGGGCTTTGCTGTCGTTGAGTGGTGGCGCTTTCTTGAACAGTTCTTGGTGATCGGCGGACAGCACGGCCACCGCCTTGAGTTTGCCGTCATCCACCAGCGCTACTTGGCCCTTGCCATAGGGGGTCATGAACACATCGACCAGTCCGGCCATCATGTCTTGAAATGCCGGTGCGCCCCCTTTGTAAGGCACATGCGTCATGGGGATGCCCGTGATCTTGGACATGTGCTCACCGAGCAGGTGGTACATGGAGCCGGGGCCCACGCTGGCAAACGTCAGGGGCTTGCCTTCGGCAGCGGATTTTTTGGCATAGGCGATCAGCTCGTCGCCATTGTTGGCGGGCAGGTCCTTGCGGGCGAGCATGACCATCGGGTTGATGGTGATCATTTGCACCAGACGGAAGTCTTCACTTTTGTACTTGATGGCGGCATTGGCCAGCGGTGCCAGCACCAGCTCGTTGGGTGAGCCCTGAAAGATGTAATGGCCGTCAGCCGGGCTGTTCAAGATTTTTTGGGCCGCAATGCCGCCGCTGGCACCGCCCAGGTTTTCCACCAGCACTGGCTGGCCCAGGTGCTTGGCCAATGTGGTGTTCACGGTGCGGGCGATCACGTCGGACAGGCCACCAGCGGGGTAGGGCACCATCAGGGTGACGGGCTTGCTGGGAAAGCTCTGGGCCAAGGCCCCCTGCGACAGCACCAGCCCAGTCAGGCTGGCAGCAATCAGGCGTTTCAAAAGACGTGAAGTGTTCATCTCGGACTCTCGGAAAAGGGTTGTTGAATGGCGAAATGCAGCGTGCCAAGCCATGTTAAAAACCTGTTTATGATGTGTCCAATGAATTAAATTTCTAATTCTGATTCACTTTTAGAATAGATGAACCTGAAGCACCTGACCCATTGGCTGGCGCTGGCCGAGACCGGATCGTTCAGCCGTGCCGCAGAAAAACTGCACATCACCCAATCGGCGCTCAGCCGCAGCATCCAGGTGCTCGAAGAAGAGTTGGGTGGCTCTTTGGTGGACCGCATCGGCAAGAAAAACGAACTCACGCCCCTGGGTCATTCTGTGTTGGAGCGGGCCAAGCGCATCGTGCACGAGGCCAGTGAGCTCAAGCTCGGTGCGGCCGTGCTGCAACAAGGCGGCATGGGCAGCCTGCGGGTCGGGCTGGGGTCGGGGCCGGGGGCGATGCTCATGACCCCATGGCTGGTGCACATGGCCCGGCACTTCCCGTCGGTCAAGGTGGCGGTGACACGCGGGGCCACCGAGTTGCAGCTGGTGCAACTGCGCGAGCGGCAGTTGGACGCGCTCGTGGTCGATGTGCGCCGTGTCGTGCCAGCGGCAGACATCCAGATTGAATCGCTGGTGGACATGCGTGCGGGCTTTGTGTGCCACCCCCAGCATCCGCTGCTCAAGCAGGGCACGCCCGTGAGTTTAAATAGCCTGCTGGCGTACCCGATCGCCTCCACGCCACTGTCGGACGAGGTGGCGCGCATCATGGTGGCCCATTACGGCCCCAAGGCCGATCCGGCGCAGATGGCCACCTTGGTGTGCGAAGAAATCTCCAGCTTGATCGATACCGTGCGTCAGACCGATGCGGTGTACCTGGGCATTCTGGGCGCAGCCAGGCAAGCGCTGGCCGATGGCAGTTTGGTCGAGCTGGAGATGACCCCGCCGTTTCGCTCTGGCGCGCGCCTGGCCTTGGTCAGCATGGCAGGGCGCACCGAATTGCCTGTGATGGACGAATTCAGACGCTTTGTGAAGTTGCATCTGAGCGATGCCGACGAACCAGGAGTGCCCACATGATGCTTGATGCGTGGTACCCCGCTGGGGCGGTGTTGCTGGGCTACACCGTGCTGGGCTTGACCGGTTTTGGCTCGGCCTTGGTGATCGTGCCGCTGCTGGCTTGGCAGTGGCCGCTGCCCGAAGTGGTGGCCTTGACGCTGCTCATGGACGTACCGGCCTCGGCCTTTCACAGTGGGCTCAATTGGCGTCAAGTCCAGTGGCGTGAATTGCGCCGCCTCTTGCCCGGACTGGTGCTGGGCACGTTGGCTGGGCTGTGGCTCATGCAGCACTTGCAGTCGCGCTGGCCCTTGCTGGTGTTGGGCTTGTATGTGGCCGCGGTGGGCCTGAACGCCTTGCGGCCGCGCTTGGCGGCGGTGCGCCAGCCTGCCGCTGTGTGGGCCTGGCCGGTGGGCACGGCGATTGGGTTGGTGGAAATGCTGTTTGGCACCGCAGGCCCGCTGGTTGTGGCTTGGCTGAGTCGCCGCGTGGCCGATGCCCAGCAGATGCGGGCCAGCACCCCCATGATCATCACTGTGGCAGCCAGCACCGTGCTGGCGGGCATGGCTTGGGACGGGCGACTGGCCAGCGGCCTGCTCTGGCAGCGCTGGACCCACCTCATTGGCGTGGCCTTGGTGGGCGTGTGGCTGGGGCACCGCCTGGCTTACCGGGTGCCGGTGGCAAGGCTGCGCCAGATCATTTGCGGTTTGTTGGTGGTCAGTGGCTTGATGCTGGCGCTGGGTGCCCTGCGCTGAGCACAAAAAAAGGGAGCCTCAGCTCCCTTGGGGTGTGACGCAGCCAAAGGCTCACATCAGCAGGTGTTCGCCCGCGTTGTCGCCACCGAGGGTGACGTAGTTCACCTTGCGGATGTCCATGAGCTTGGTGCCACCTGCGTAGCTGATCGAGCTTTGCACGTCCTGCTCCATCTCGATCAGCGTGTTGGCCAGCTTGCCTTTGATGGGCTCCAGAATGCGCTTGCCTTCGACGTGCTTGTACTCGCCCTTGTTGAAGTCAGACGCGGAGCCGTAGTACTCCTTGAACAGCTCGCCATCGACTTCGACCGTCTTGCCGGGCGACTCTTCGTGGCCTGCAAACAGCGAACCGATCATGACCATGCTCGCGCCAAAGCGGATGCTCTTGGCGATGTCGCCGTGGCTGCGGATGCCGCCGTCGGCAATGATGGGTTTGGTCGCCACGCGGGCACACCACTTGAGGGCCGACAACTGCCAGCCGCCCGTGCCAAAACCGGTCTTGAGCTTGGTGATGCACACCTTGCCGGGGCCCACGCCCACTTTGGTGGCGTCAGCACCCCAGTTTTCCAGGTCGATCACGGCTTCGGGTGTGGCCACGTTGCCCGCGATGATGAAGCTCGTGGGCAGTTTGGCCTTGATGTAGCCGATCATGTCGCGCACGCTGTCGGCGTGGCCGTGGGCGATGTCGATGGTGATGTACTCAGGCACCAAATTCTCGGCAGCCAGTTGGTCCACCGTGGCGCGGTCAGGGGCTTTGACGCCCAGCGAGATGGAGGCATAGACGCCTTGCGCATGCATGTCGCGCACAAACTTCACGTTGTCCAGGTCAAACCGGTGCATGACGTAGAAGTAGTTGTTTTTCGCCATCCACAGGCAGATGGACTCGTCCACCACCGTTTTCATGTTGGCAGGCACCACCGGCAGGCGGAACTTGCGGCCACCCAGTTCGACGCCAGCGTCGCACTCGGAACGGCTTTCCACGCGGCACTTGCGTGGCAGCAACAGGATGTTGTCGTAGTCAAAAATTTCCATGAAAAAACCAAGCTCCAAAAGGAATCGTTAAAAGGAACGAATGAGCGCTTGGCTTGGCCGGTTTCTTTTGCCTTGTAAGAAGTCCGTTGCAGACTTGGGCAAAAAAAAACCGGGCGCAAGAATCTTGGGCCCGGTGTCTGATTCTACCCGCATTCTCTGACTTACTCGTCAAAGTCCCAGATTTGGTGCAAATCCAGCGTCAGCAAGGCCTGGCGCTCGACCACGTCCCACTGCATCTGTTCACTCTCGCGGCGCTGCTCGTTGGCCAGGCGCTGGTTTTGCAACAGCTCGGTCATGGTGTGTTCGCCCACCGCATAGGCCTTGAGCGACTTGTCGACAGCTTGCCCCTGGATGCGCGCCGCCGTTTGCAGGTGCTGCGCGGCCAGCTTGTGGTGTTGGATTTGGGTCCAGCGGGCTTCAAAGTCTGCGCCCCATTGCGCTTGGAGGTGCCGCACTTTGTCTTGCGCGTTTTGCGACTCGGCTTGCGCAGCCAGCGCATGGCTTTGGCGGGCTTGGCCAGCGAGCGGCATGCTCAAAGACACCCCTACGATTTGTTCCGCGCCTTGGCGCTCGCGCATCGTGTACATGCCCACGGTGGGGTCGGGCCATTTGTCTTTGTCGATGCGTTCGGCCAGCACCCGCATGCGGGCAGCTTCGGCGCGCCACAGGTTGAGCTCGTGGTGGTTTTCAAGGAAGGTCTGCTGCAAACCGGCCATCGGCGGCAAGTCAGGCAGATGGCCAAAGCCCGGCGTGTGCAGCTCCAGCGGCAGACCAGGGTATTGGCGCGACAGGGTGATCTGCAAGGCCGCGTGCTGCGCCTGCGCCGCTTGCAGCGCCGCCTGGCAGCGCTGCAGCTCGGCTTGGGCCAGATCGGCATCCAACTGCGAAATGTCGCCTTGCTTGAGTCGGGCCTGGGCTTGGCGCACCAGCGCCTGGGCCAGGCCCAGGCTGGCGGTGGCACTGCTGACGTCCACTTGGGCCTTGCGCAGGCCAAACCACTGCTGCATCAGGCTGCGGCTGGCTTCATGCAGAGCGTCGGCATAGGCAATGCGCGCCACCTCGCGGCTTTTGTCGGCCAGGTCGGCATCGAGCTGGCCCTTGCCCCACCAGCGCAGCGGTCGCTCCAGGCTGATGCTGGTCTCGGCAAAGCGCTCTTGCGGCTGCTGCACGCGGCGGCTTTGCTGGTTCATGCGCACCGTGAATTCGGCGGTGCCCGAGGCCGTCATTTGCGCCCGGTGCATCTGCGCTGACTTTTGGGCCAAAGCGCCCTGCAGTGCGGGGCTGGCCAGCAGCACCTGCTGCACGACGGCTGCAGGGGGCAAGAAGGCTTGTATCGGGTCTGACGCGTCGGTTGGTGTTTGGCCATGCGCCAGGCTCACGGCGCAGCACAAGCCCAGCAAGCTCAGGAGCTGCATGTGCAAACGTTTCATGATGACCTCCGTGTTCTGTAGTTGGCCCACAGCTCGCCAAAGCCTGCAGCGGCCCCCGCATGCTCAAAGAATTTGGGCAGCAGCAGCAAGGTCAGCAAGGTGGCGCTGATGAGCCCGCCTGTCACCACGATGGCCAAGGGCTTTTGAATCTCCGAGCCAGGCCCGGTGGCAAACAGCAGCGGGATCATGCCCAGCGCCGTGATGATGGCGGTCATCAGCACCGGACGCAGGCGGCGCTCTGCGCCCAGGCGCACCACATCGTGCATGGCCTCGCCGTTTTGCAGGCGTTCGTTGAAGTGCGTGACCATCACCACCCCATTGAGCACCGCGATGCCCAGCAGCGCGATGAAGCCTACCGACGCAGGCACCGACAGGTATTGCCCCGAGATGGCCAGCGCCACGACTCCGCCGACCAGCGCGAAGGGGATGTTCAGGAAGATGATCGCGGCCTGCACGGCCGAGCCGAAGGTCAGCGTCAAGATCAAAAAGATCAAGGCCATCGCCGCCGGGATCACCACCCCCAGCCGCGCTGCCGCGCGTTGTTGGTTCTCAAACTGGCCGCCCCAGACGACCTGGATGTCCTTGGGCAGGTTCAAGGCCGTCACGGCGCGCTGTGCATCGGCCACAAAGCCCGTGAGGTCGCGGTCCTGCACCGACACCTGGATGGTGGTCAGGCGGCGGCTTTGTTCGTGGTCGATGCGGATCGGCCCCACCACCTGCTGGATGTCGGCCAGCGCTGACGCGCTCCAGACGCGGCCGTCCGGGCCGCTGAGCTGCAGGTTCTTGAAGGCCTCGGGGCTGTTGCGAACGGCATCGTTGCCGCGCAAGGTCACGGGCGTGCGGATGCCGCCTTCGAGCACTTGCCCCACGGTCTCGCCTTCGAGCTGGTGCTTCAAGGCCTGCTGCACGCTGTCCACGCTCATGCCTGCTTCGCCTACGGTGTGGCGGTGGATGCTGACGGTGAGGTACGGCATGCCTTCGGCCTTGGGAGCGATCACTTCGGCCGCGCCGTCGATGTGCCTGACCGTTTCGGCCACCTTTTGTGCCGCCGCAGCCAGCGCGTTCAGGTCCGTGCCAAACAGTTTGATGGCCACGTCACCGCGCGTGCCGGTGAGCATTTCCGAAATGCGCATCTCGATGGGCTGCGTGAAGCCATAAACCAGGCCCGGAAAGCCGTCGAGCACCTGGCGCAACGCGTCGATGATGTCGTCTTTGCTGCCGCGCCACTCGCTTTTGGGCTTGAGCACCAGGAACGTGTCGGTCTCGTTCAAACCCATCGGGTCCAGGCCCAGCTCGTCTGAGCCCACGCGGGCCACGATCGACTTGACCTCCGGCACTTTGGCCAAAATGGCTTGCTGTACCCGCGTGTCGATGGCCATGGAGGCTTCGAGCGAGATGGACGGCACCTTTTGAAGTTGCACCAGGATGTCGCCCTCGTCCAGTGTGGGCATGAAGGTCTTGCCAATCTGGGTGTACAGGCCTGCGGCCAAGACCAGCGAGGCGAATGCGCCCAGCATCAGCCAGCGGGTGTGCCGCCAGGTGGTGTCGCGCAGCCAGACATAGCCCTGGTGGATTTTTTGCACCACCACCGGCTCGTGCGCCCCTTCGCTGCGCAAGGCCATCGAGGCCAGCGCGGGCGTCACTGTGAGGGCCAGCACCAGCGACGCGCCCAAAGCCATGACGATGGTCAGCGCCACGGGTGCGAACAATTTGCCTTCGAGGTCTTGCAGCGTCAAGAGCGGCAAAAACACCACGCAGATGATCAGCACCCCCGCGACCACGGGCTTGACCACTTGCTGCACCGCGTGCAGCACGCGCTCGGTCATGGTGATGCCCGGCGTCTGTTGACCGCTGGCCAGCGACGCTTCGATGTTCTCGACCACCACCACCGAGGCGTCCACCAGCATGCCCAGCGCAATGGCCAGACCGCCCAGGCTCATCAGGTTGGCCGTGAGGCCGGCCCAGCGCATCAGCAAGAAGGTGGTGAGCAGCGACAAGGGCAGCGAGACCGCCACCACCAGCGCCGCGCGCAGGCCACCCAAAAAGACGTACAGCACCACGCACACCAGCACGCTGGCTTCGGCCAGGGCCTTGATCACGGTGTTGACCGCACGCGAAACCAGCTCGCCCCGGTTGTAGAAAGTCTTGATCGTCATGCCCGCTGGCAGGCGTTTTTGCAGGTCTTTGAGTTCAAGGTCCAGCGCATCGACCAGCTCACGGGCGTTGGCCCCACGCAAGCCCAGCACCAGGCCTTCGACCGCTTCGCCTCGGCCGTCTTGGGTGACGCCGCCATAGCGTGTCAGTGCGCCTGTGCGCACCGTGGCCACATCGCCCAACAGCACCTGGGCGCTGCCCCGCGTGGGGCTCAGGCGGATGGCACGCAGGTCGTCCAGCGTTTTGACAGCGCCTTCGACCCGCACCACCAGCGATTCTTCGCCCGCCGTGATGCGGCCCGCGCCGTCGTTGCTGTTGTTGTTGGCCAGCGCTTGCCGCAGTTCGGCCATGGGGATGCCCAGTGCCGCCAGCCGCGCCGTGTTGGGCACCACCTCGAAAGTCTGGACTTCGCCGCCCAGCGAGTTGACGTCGGCCACACCAGGCACGTTGCGCAGCGCGGGGCGGACGGTCCAGTCCAGCACGCGGCGCTTGTCGGCGAGGCTGAAGCCTTCGCCTTCGAGCGTGAACATGTACATCTCGCTCAAAGGCGTGGTGATGGGGGCCAGGCCGCCGCTCACGCCACCGGGCAATTCGCCCATCACGCTGCCCAGTCGCTCGGAGACTTGTTGGCGCGCCCAATACAGGTCCACGCCTTCTTCAAAATCGAGCGTGATGTCGGCGATGCCGTACTTCGACACCGAACGCACCATGCGTTTGCGCGGGATGCTCAGCAGTTCTTGCTCGATGGGTTTGACCACCCGCAACTCGACCTCTTCGGGCGTCATGCCCGGGATTTTCAGGATGATCTTCGCCTGCGTGGGCGAGATGTCCGGGAAGGCGTCGATCGGCAGCTGCTGCCAGGCCTGCAGGCCCGCCACCATCAGGACCGCCGCCAACAACAAGGTGAGCTGCTTGAAGCGCAGCGCCAGGCGAATCAGGGCTTGCATGGTCATTCACCCTTTTGCAAGAGCGCGATCAAAGAGGCCAAGCCCGTGACGGCGACGCGGCTTTGGGCTGGCAGGGTGGCCTGAACCACCGATTGATCGTCGTTGCTCGACTGCACGCGCACCGCGGTGGGCTGGAACCCCTTGGGGGTGGCCACAAACAACCACGACTGCCCCCGCTGCGAGACCACAGCGCGAGCCGGGACTTGCCACAGCGTGCCCGCATCGTTGGGGGGCGTGGGGTGCAATTGCACAGACAGCACCTCGCCAGCGCGCAGGCTGCCGGGCACGGTCACGCGGGCACGCGCTTTGGCTTGCTGCGTGGCGTCCACCCCGCGGCTGATGCCGACCAACACCCCTTTGGCATCGCGAGACGGCACCGACACGGCATCGCCTGTCTTGAGCTGCGCGGCCTTCTCGGGCGAGAGGACCAGGTCCAGTTGCAGCTGGCGGGTGTCGGCCACCCGGAACAGCACCGCGCCCGTGTCGACGCGCTGGCCCACCGAGACGGCCACATCCACCACCGACCCGGCCAAGGGCGAGCGCAGGGTGGCGCTGGCGTAGTCGCCCGATGCCGCGCCAGTGCCCGCTGAACGCAGCTCGGCTTCACGCGCCAGCCGTGCGGCCTCTGCGGCTTGGAATTTGTTTTGGCTCAGTTGCAGGCGTGCTGCCGGAATGACGCCCTCGGCCAGCAAGGCCTGGTCACGTTGCAATGCCGCTTGGGCCGTTTGCGCCTCCAGCTGGGCTTCGCGGGTTTGGCGGCGGGCGTCGGCCAGCACTGGACTGCTCCATGTGGCGAGCGCCGCGCCCGCTTGCACCTTGTCACCCAGGCCTGCGTCGATGCGGGTGATCACGCCGGGGTAAGGCGCTGTCACGGTGACCTCTTTGCCTGGCGGCACAGTGACCGTGGCCGAGGCCAGCCACAGACCGCCCAAAGCGGGCTGTACGGACGCCAACTGGATGCCCAGCGCCGCTTGCTGCTGGGCATCGAGCACCAGCGCTTTGACGGGCAAGGGCGTTGCAGGCGCTTGCGCGAAGGCCTGCAGTTGAGAAAAAAGCACAAGGGAAGCAACAGCTGTGAGCAGTCTGGACATGACCGACTCCTGAAAAATAAAACACCACGCCGCCAGCCAAGGCGGTCCTGGCAGGCGCACTGGCCTGCAAATTCAGAAGTTCAGTGGCGGTGCCAGCGCGGGCGGCGGCCATCCGGCCTGGTAGGTGCGTGCGGGGGGTGCCGAGGGCCACTCACGGCGCATGCGCTGGGGCGGGCACACCAGGCTGGCCAGCAAAACCGCAGCCAGCACAGCGGTGAGGTCTCCCACGCACAGGCTTTCCTGGTCCGATTTGGGCAAGGAGGTGGCCACCCCCAAGGCGGGCGACTCGTCGTCGTTCACGCTGAAGCTGGGCAGTGCTGCGCTGGCGTCGGCGCTACCTGTGCTGATTGGGGCCAGGCTGCGCACCCCGTCCATGTGAAAGCCCGACACCACGGACGCGCCGACATGGCTGTGCAAAAACGGACCGATGGACAGCAGCCCCATGAGGAGGACCACCATGCCAAGGCTCAGTCGCTGAAAAAGACGGTTGGGGTGTTGCACGGGTTCATTATAGGAACCGGCCTGTGACGCAGGCGTGTCTGCCTTTGGACTGCCCCAGGCCCACGCACCGGAGGCCCCCATGAATTCGAAATCACCTTGTGAAGCGATGGCCCTTATGGCCGAATTGGGTCTGGAAAACACAGATACCCGAAGCATTCGATGTATTTACTGGGGGTACAATAAATGGAGATCGAGTTTGACAGCGACAAGCGCGACAAAACGCTGCTGGAACGTGGTTTGGACTTCGCGGCGAGGTGCGCCGCATCATCAGCATGAGGAAAGCCAATGACCGCGAAAAAAAGCTCTACGCCCGCTACGTGGACTGACCCCGACGACGCACCTGAACTGACGGCTGAATTTTTCAAGGCCGCTGACCTGTATGAGGGGACCAAACTCAAAACCCGAGGCCGCCCCAAAGCGGCCACAACAAAAGAGCCTGTCAAGCTGCGTCTGGACGCCGATGTGCTGGCGGCATTGCGGGCCAGCGGCGAAGGCTGGCAGACCCGCATCAACGACACCCTGCGGGCAGCACTGAGCCTAGCGGGCCGGGTTTGACTCACACCGCCAAACAGTTGCAGGGTGTTTTGTGAACTCGGGGCCGAGTTCAGCGCCTGAACAGCCGCTTGAGCAGCAGGGCCTGAAAGTCCTGGGTTTGCCCTGCGACCGCATACACAAACGTGGTGCCGTTCACTTGGCGATAGAGCACGCGGTGATGCGAGGTCAGGATAGTTCTGTAGTCGGTGATGCCCACGTCGGCCAGCAGGGCCACCACAGGGCCGGTGATGAAGCCCGAATACACCTGGGCGAGTTGGGCAAAGATGTCGTCTTCTGCGGCCAGCCAAAGCTCGTTGTTCCAGCGCTGCAGCATGTAGTCTTGCAGTTCCAGCAAGTCCGCTTGCGCGTCCGGCAGGATGACGATGGCCATGGCTTCAGCGGCTCTGGCGTCGTTGGGCCAGCTGGGCGCGGGACTCCTGCACACTCAGCCCGTGGCCTGCCTGTCGGTCTTTTTCGCCCAGGGCCAGCAGTTTGAGCAAGGCGATCAGATCCTCTTTTTCTTGAAACCGCTGCACGCTTTCAATCATCATGCGGGCTTCGCCGTTCTGGGTGATGATGAACGGAGCGCCTGTGGCCGCGACTTCTTCCGAAATTTGGGCGGCATGGCTCTTGAGGTAAGAAATGGATCGGATGTGGTCTTGCGCCTGCATGGCTTCTCCTGCGGTGGACTGAATTTAGTCCCGTATTTGGTTTTGGTCAAGTTGCAAGCACCTGCAGAAGTGCTGAAGTATGTGAGAAGGAAAGCCAATGACCGGGCGACTCTATGCCGCAAACACTCCACATTCAGCGCTGCATTCAGGTCGAGGTGCCGTTCGCACTGGCATCGGGCACGTTGGCCGCGAACCCTCGGGCATGCCCGACTGGGCGGATGTCGGCAGGGCAAATATCCTTCGGACCATTACTTTAATTGGATGATTTGTACGCTATAGTTTTCGGATTGACGGCTGCGTGGTTTTACGTGATTTTATGCCTGAGTGTTTGAACAGCTCTGTGCCTGCAAGCTAGGCAGAGAGCCAGTTTGAGGTGGAATCCGTGTCCAGCTTATCCCGCAGGGTCTGCGGGATAAATTACGTTAAGCGTTTAGCGCGCAGAGGAGCGAAAAATGAGAACAGCGATCACGATGATTTTCTTTGGTACTGGCTGGTTGCTTCAAATATTAGGCGGGCTAGGCATATTTGGTCTTTTCATCTATGGAATCTATGCCCTTTTTGTTGATTCCATAATCGGCGGCTTGGTTTTCATTGGAGCATCTGTTGTCGGCGGATGGGTCATTCGTTTTGTTTCAGGGCTGCTCATGTTGGCCGGGACTGCGACAATCGGAGCCAACAATTCGGAAAACTAAATGGAAGAAATTATTGCTTGGCTCCGGGTTGGAACAGTTGCTGGGTCTGTCATCGTGATGATCTATGGCCTCAAAAAAATATTTGAACGACTCGAAGCAAAGCAGCAGGGCTTTGGGCCAAATACGTTAAAAGCCATCGGGGTGGTCCTATTTCTGCCAACCCTTCTGATACTCGCCGTTTTAACTGGATTCAAAACCGAAACACTCGCTGCGTTACTTGGCACCGTAGCGGGGTATGTGCTTTCAAACTCCAAGCCGGAGGAATAAACGCAAAACAATTTGTTGCAGCCGACTCCGCAAAAGCTTCGCTTTTGCTCAGCCGCTTGACTCAAACGACACATAACACATCATTCCACCGGCCTGCGTCTGGCGGGCAGCGAATTCAAAAGTTAGGCCTCATCAAATGCCCCCCCTCGAACAGCTCCAAGCCCAGCTCTATCGGCTTGTCTACCTCAGCCGCGCAGCATGTCTGAAGCGAGCAATCGAGTCTGTTAACGCAGAGCCTCAGCTCAACTTCTGGCGCATTATTCTCGGTAGCCAATTTGATGTAGCCGTTCTTGAATGGTGTAAGGTATTTGGCGCCCATGGCGAGGAAACGCACTGGAAGAAGCTTGTGCCCGCTGCGGAGCACTCCGCATACAAAGCAGCGCTCCTCAGCGAACTTGGCTGCTCTAATGACCAGTGGACGTCTTACTGGGAGCACATGAAGTCATATCGAGACAGCTTGGTTGCTCACCACATCGATGGACATCAGGTCGCAACATATCCTGATCTGACGCTTGCGCTAGCCTCAGCCGCCTACCACTATCTGTATCTCTTGCCGCTTATTCGTCTGGTTGACGGCGCCCGCTACCCAGATGATCTTGCAGCCTATCAAATGGACTTTCAAGCTCTGGCAACGCAAGTCGCTGCAGCCGCCCTTGATGCGACGAAGGGCATACCTGAGTCGGTCCGCTAAATGTGAGGCCGAACCCCTCGCTCATGCGGAGCGCCAACGGCAGGCCACCAACTTCTGGCCGATGGTAAGCGGTACATTTTCACCGACCGGGTGCTGACGTCATGCTGTCGTCGCTCGCCTCAACTCAAACGTTAGCGCCCCTCCCACGGCCTACAAGTTCCATCGAAATAGCACAACAGTCCCAAATTGGGTGTCGTTCTAGGCGCGGTTTGGTACTTCCTACAATCCCCCTATGCCTTTCGACACATCCACGTCCCCCGATTCCCCTTTTGCACCTGCCAGCCCGTTGCTCGCCCAGCTCAACGACGAGCAGCTGCGCGCCGTCACGCTGCCCGCCGAGCATGCGCTGATCCTGGCGGGGGCGGGGTCGGGCAAGACCCGTGTGCTGACCACCCGCATCGCCTGGCTGTTGCAGACCGGGCAGGTCAGCCCGGGCGGCATTCTGGCGGTGACCTTCACCAACAAGGCGGCCAAGGAGATGGTGGTGCGCCTGTCGTCCATGCTGCCCGTGAACGTGCGCGGCATGTGGATCGGCACCTTCCACGGTTTGTGCAACCGTTTCTTGCGGGCGCATTGGCAGCTGGCGCAGTTGCCCCAGACTTTTCAGATTCTGGACACACAGGACCAGCTCTCGGCCATCAAACGCCTGTGCAAGCAGTTCAATGTGGACGAAGACCGCTTTCCGCCTAAGCAGCTGCAGTACTTCATTGCCGGCTGCAAGGAAGACGGTCACCGCGCCGCCGACGTGCCTGTGCGCGACGACGAGACCCGCCGCAAGGTTGAGATTTACCAACTCTACGAAGAGCAATGCCAGCGCGAAGGCGTGGTGGATTTTGGCGAGCTGATGCTGCGCTCGTACGAGCTGCTGCGCGACAACGCCCATGTGCGTGAGCACTACCGCCGCCGTTTCAGGCACACCCTGGTGGACGAGTTTCAGGACACCAATAAGCTGCAATACGCTTGGCTCAAGTTGCTGACGGGTCTGCCCGGCGAAGGCAGTGGTGGTGCCATCTTGGCCGTGGGCGATGACGACCAGAGCATCTACGCCTTTCGCGGCGCGCGCGTGGGCAACATGGCCGACTTTGTGCGCGAGTTCCAGGTCAAGCACCAGATCAAGCTGGAGCAAAACTACCGCAGCTACAGCAACATCCTTGACTCGGCCAACGAGCTGATCAGCCACAACAAGACCCGCTTGGGCAAAACCCTGCGCACCGACCAAGGTGCTGGCGAGCCGGTGCGGGTGGTGGAGTCGACCAGCGATTTTGCCGAGGCCCAGTGGCTGGTCGACGAGGTGCGCCAGCTGGTCAAACAAGACGATTTTGAGCGCAAGGAAATTGCGCTGCTGTACCGCAGCAACGCGCAAAGTCGGGTGCTCGAGACGGCGCTGTTCAATGCAGGATTTCCATACCGCGTGTATGGCGGTCTGCGCTTTTTCGAGCGGGCCGAGATCAAACATGCGCTGGCCTACTTGCGCCTGATGGAGAACCCCAACGACGACACCAGCTTTTTGCGGGTGGTCAACTTTCCGCCACGGGGCATTGGGGCGCGCAGCATCGAGCAATTGCAAGATGTGGCCCGTGCTGCGGGTTGTTCGCTGCACGATGGGGTGAGCGCCACCACCGGCAAGGCCGGGGCCAATTTGGCGGCTTTTGTGGCCATGGTCGATGTGCTGCGTGAGCAGACTTCGGGCAAAACCCTGCGCGAGATCATTGACCTCGTGATCGAAAAAACCGGGCTGGTCAACCACTACCGCGCCGAAAAAGAAGGCGCAGACCGGGTGGAGAACTTGGAAGAACTGGTCAACGCCGCCGAAAGCTTTGTCACGCAAGAAGGTTTTGGCCGCAGCGCCGTGGCCATGCCTCAGGGCAGTTCAGGATTGACGCAAAGCCCGGCCAGCCAGGGGCTGTCAGGTGACGCGACCGATGCGCCAGCCGATGAGTTCTCGGAAGACGGCGTCACCATGAGCCCCTTGGCGGCCTTTTTGACCCACGCCGCGCTGGAAGCCGGTGACAACCAAGCCCAGGCCGGTGAAGACGCGATTCAGCTCATGAGCGTGCACGCCAGCAAGGGTCTGGAGTTCGATGCGGTGTTCATCACCGGGCTCGAAGAGGGTTTGTTCCCGCATGAGAACGCGATGAACGACTTCGATGGCCTCGAAGAAGAACGCCGCCTGATGTACGTGGCCATCACCCGTGCTCGCAAGCGCCTGTACCTCAGCCATTCGCAAACGCGCATGCTGCATGGCCAGACCCGCTACAACCTCAAAAGCCGATTTTTTGACGAGCTGCCTGAGCGCTGCCTCAAGTGGATCACACCCAAAACCACAGGGTTTGGCACGGGCGTGGGCTCGGGCATGAACGCGGGTGGTTGGAACAACACCCCGGCGCAAACCCGCCAAGCCCGACCCGCCTGGGGCCAGAGCAGCTTGAGCACCGAAACCTACAAGAGCCCGCCTGTGCCTGTGCAAAAAGCCGCGCCCGAGCATGGCATCACCGCAGGCAAGCAGGTCTTCCACACCAAGTTCGGTGAAGGCAAGGTGCTGGCTGTTGAGGGCACGGGTGCGGACGCCCGTGCGCAGGTCAACTTCCCGCGCCACGGCGTCAAGTGGCTGGCCCTGAGTGTGGCCAAACTCACCCTGGTTTGAATTTTTCTGAAGAAAGCTCCCCATGAAAATTACCCAAGACACCGTCGTCACCATGCACTACAAAGTGGTGAACGCACAGGGCCAGTTGCTCGACAAGGCGCAAGAGCCCACGTCGTACTTGCACGGTGGCTACGACAACACCCTGCCCAAAATCGAAGAAGCGCTGGAAGGTCAGGAAGTGGGTTTTGCCACCACGCTGAACCTGTCGGCCGCCGACGCCTTTGGCGAGCGCGATGAGAGCTTGGTGCAGACCATCTCGAAAAAAGACTTTCCACCGGGCGTCAAGGTGGGCGGTCAGCTGCGTGGTCGCACGGCCGAAGGGCAAGAGCAGGTGTTCAACGTGGTCAAGATCAAGGGCGATCAGGTCATCCTGGATGCCAACCACCCTTGGGCCGGGCAGAACCTGAGCTTGAGCCTGAAGGTGCTGGAAGTGCGTGCGGCCTCGGCCGACGAGGTCACGCACCGCCATGCGCACGGAGCGCACGGCCACCACCATTGAGTTTTAGGCGGCCAAGTCCTGGTCTGAGGGGCTGGCGCTGAAGCAGGCCTTGACGGTGAACAACATCGATGTGAAGAACATCGCGGTCACCATCAGGGCCAGTGGCATCAGCACCGCCATCAGCATCTGGGCATCGCCCAGCAAGCTGGCAACCAGCAAAGCGATCAGGCCTGAGCCTGCAAAAACGACCACCCAGGCCAAGGTGTAGACGGTGAAGGCCGCCTTGTTGCGCCAGCAGGCCATCCAGCTGAAAAACAAGCTTTTGACGGGCTCGATCTGCTGCCAGTACACCAGCGCAGGTGCGTGCCAGAACAGCATGGACAGCGGCACGTACAGCAGCATGGTCGTCCACATGGCGGCTTGGAAGGCGTCGCTTGTGACCAGCTCGGGGCTCACAGTGGCCCCGCCCAAATAGACTTTGGCGAACCCGCCGCCATCGGCCAGCATGGACGCGGCCATCAGCAGCAGCAAACCTGCGGCATACAGCCCGCCCAAAATCAACATCGGTTTGCGCCGCGTTTTGTCTTTGAACGGGGACAACAAAATCCCGGGCATGGGGAACAGCCCCTCGCTGGCTTTTTGGGTGGCGGCCATGATGCCCGCGGTCAGACCCGGCAGCAGCAGCAACGCCAGCGCGCCGCCCACAAGCGGCACCATCGACACCAGCGAGACCACCGCCATGAACAAAAAGAACAGGCCCGACATGGCCAGGGGCTGACGCCAGAAGGTGCGGATGCCCAGCACGGCCCACTGCAGGCCTTCGCGGGCAGGGACGGTGCGCAAGTTCATGGTGGGTGAAGGCATCAAAGGAGGACAGGTTGCGCAATGCGTTCGCGCAGTACCCGTTCAAAGTGGGTGGGGTCGTGGGGTTTGAGCATCGAAGCTTCGCGTGGCAGGTGATAGTCCCACAAACGCGAGATCCAGAAGCGCAAAGCCCCTGCGCGCAAAAGGGCAGGCAGCAAAGTACGCTCTGCCGCGCTCAAGGGGCGAACCGCCAAATAGGCCCGCAGCATGGCCTGGGCGCGCTCGGCGTCGTGCACCCCTGTGGGCAAGTCGATGCACCAGTCGTTCAGGCACACGCACAAGTCAAACAACAAGGTGTCGACCCCTGCGAAATAGAAATCAAAAAAGCCGGTCAGCTGCTCGCCGTCAAACATGACGTTGTCGCGGAACAGGTCGGCGTGCACCGGGCCACGGGGCAGCGCGGTGTAGGCACTGCTGGCCGCCACATGGTTTTGGTAGGCCAGTTCGCTGCGCAGCAGGGCGGCCTGCGTGTCATGAAGGTAGGGCAGCACCACGGGCACGGTTTCGTTCCACCAGGCCAGACCTCGCAGGTTGGGTTGACTGCGGTTGTAGTCGGCCCCGGCCAAGTGCATGCGCGCCAGCATGTCGCCCACAGCGGCGCAGTGCACGGCTTGGGGTTGCAACTGACTTTTGCCTGCGAGCTTGTTGACCACGGCAGCCGGTTTGCCGCTCACGGCGTGCAGGATGTCGCCATCGCGGTTGGCCGCCGGGTCAGGCACCGGGATGCCTCGGCCCGCCAGGTGTTTCATCAGTTGCAGGTAAAAAGGCAGCTGCTCTTGCGTCAGGCGCTCAAACAAGGTGAGCACGTACTCTCCCTGATCGGTGGTGGCGAAGTAGTTGGTGTTTTCAATGCCGCCTTCGATGCCCCGCAAAGCGGTGAGCTGGCCCAAGTTCAGGGCTTGCATCAGGTCGTTGGCCTGGGTTTCGGAGACTTCGGTGAATACCGCCATGGGGGAGCGCCGTCAGAGGGCCAGCAAGGCTGACCGGATGGGAAAAGGACGATTGTAGAGGGGCGATCCCGGTACACAATCGGGGGATGAGCGAAAACACCCCAGAAACATCCAAGCCGACCCTCTTGTTGGTCGACGGCTCCAGCTACCTGTACCGTGCCTTCCACGCCATGCCCGACCTGCGGGCTGTGCCCGGCGACCCGACGAGTGCCGCCACGGGCGCCATTCGCGGCATGATCAACATGATGGAGCGGCTGCGCAAGGATGTGCCGGCTGTGTATGCCGTGTGCGTGTTTGACGCCAAGGGACCGACATTTCGCGATGAGATGTACCCCGAGTACAAAGCCAACCGCAGTCCCATGCCCGACGATTTGCGCACGCAGATCGAACCGATCCACGAGCTGGTGCGCCTGATGGGCTGGACGGTGCTGGACGTGCCCGGTGTGGAAGCCGACGACGTGATCGCCACCTTGGCCCATGTGGCCGCGCAGCAGGGCATCATGGTCACGGTGTCGAGCGGCGACAAAGACTTGAGCCAGCTGGTGAACGAGCACATCACCATCATTGACACCATGAACGGCAAAGTGCGTGATGTGGCGGGCGTGACCGCCGAGTTTGGCGTGCCGCCATCGCTCATGATCGATTACCAGACCTTGGTGGGCGACACGGTGGACAACGTGCCGGGTGTGGCCAAGGTGGGCCCCAAGACGGCGGCCAAGTGGCTGATGGAATACGGTTCGCTCGACAAGCTGATGGAAAACGCCCACGACATCAAGGGCGTGGCGGGCGAAAACCTGCGCCAGGCGGTGGATTGGTTGCCCAAGGGCCGGGCGCTGGTGACCATGAAAACCGATTGCGACTTGAGTGCTTGGGTGCCCGATTTGCCGTCGCTGGCCAGCCTGCACCTGCACGAGCCTGACAAAGACAAGCTGCTCGATTTTTACCAGACCTATGGTTTCAAAGGGCTGGTGCAGTCGTTGGGTGGGACGGTGCCCGCGCCTGTGGCCAAAGCCAAAACCGCCAAACCCAAAGATACGGGCATGGGCGATTTGTTTGGTGGTGACGAGGCTCAAGCGGCCCCGGCTCTGCTCGAGTTGGACAGTGCCGCCAGCGCCGTGCAAGGCGATTTGAAATACGACACCGTGCTGGACTGGGCAGCGTTCGACACTTGGCTGGCCCGCATCGAGCAAGCTCCCCTCACCGCCATCGACACTGAAACCACTTCTTTGGATGCCATGCGGGCTGAGATCGTGGGCATCTCGCTGAGCGTCACGCCCGGCGAGGCGGCCTACATTCCGCTGGCCCACAACGGTCCCGGTGCGCCCGAGCAACTGCCGCTGGCAGAGGTCCTGGCCAAGCTCAAGCCTTGGTTGGAAAACCCGGCCCACCACAAGCTGGGTCAGAACATCAAATACGACCGCCATGTGTTTGCCAACCACGGCATCGAAGTGCAGGGTTATGCGCACGACACCATGCTGGAGAGCTATGTGCTTGAAGTGCACAAACCGCATGGCCTCAGTAGCCTCGCCGAGCGCCATGTGGGCCGCCGGGGCGTGACCTACGAAGACCTGTGCGGCAAGGGCGTGCACCAGATTCCGTTTGCGCAGGTGGACGTGGACAAGGCGGCGCACTATTCGTGCGAAGACTCGGACCAGTGCCTGGACGTGCATCTGGCGCTGTGGCCGCAAATCGAGGCGCATGCAGGACTGAAGTACGTGTACGAACTCGAAATTGCCACCAGCGAAGCGCTCTACCGCATCGAACGCAACGGCGTGCTGATCGACGCGCCCACACTGGCCGCGCAAAGCCAGGCGCTGGGCGAGCGCATCGTGCAGCTCGAAACCGAAGCCTACGAGATCGCGGGCCAGCCCTTCAACCTGGCCAGCCCCAAGCAGCTGGGCGAGATCTTTTTTGACAAGCTGGGCTTGCCCGTCATCAAGAAAACCGCCACCGGGGCACGCAGCACTGACGAAGAGGTGCTCGAGAAACTGGCTGAAGACTACCCGCTGCCCGCCCGCATCCTGGAGCACCGGAGTCTTTCCAAGCTCAAAGGCACTTACACCGACAAACTGGCGCAGCTGGCCTTGCCGCGCACCGGCCGTGTGCACACCCATTACGCGCAGGCGGTGGCTGTCACGGGCCGCCTGTCGAGCAACGAGCCGAACCTGCAAAACATCCCGGTGCGCACCGCCGAAGGGCGCAAGGTGCGCGAGGCCTTTGTGGCCCCCGCAGGCTGCGTGATTGCGAGCGCCGACTACAGCCAGATCGAGCTGCGCATCATGGCGCACCTGAGCGACGATGCGGCCTTGCTCAAGGCCTTTCATGAAGGGCTGGACGTGCACAAAGCCACGGCGGCCGAGGTGTTTGGCGCAACGCCCGACACCGTGAGCAGCGAGCAGCGCCGCTACGCCAAGACCATCAACTTCGGTTTGATTTACGGCATGAGCGCGTTTGGTCTGGCCAAGGCGCTGGGCATCGACAACACTGCCGCCAAGAACTACATCACCCGCTACTTTGAGCGTTTTGCGGGCGTCAAACACTATATGGACGCCACCCGCGAACAGGCCAAGGCGCTGGGTTATGTGGAGACCGTGTTTGGCCGCCGCTTGATGTTGCCCGAGATCAACAGCCCCAACGGCCCGCGCCGCGCCGGGGCCGAACGCGCCGCCATCAACGCGCCCATGCAGGGCACAGCGGCCGACCTGATCAAGCTGAGCATGGTGGCGGTGCAAAAAGCGCTCGACGAACAAGGCAAGGCCACCAAGGTCATCATGCAGGTGCACGACGAACTGGTGTTCGAGGTGCCTGAATCAGAAGTCGAGTGGGTGCGCACCGAGGTGCCGCGCCTCATGGCGGGTGTGGCGGACTTGAAGGTGCCGCTCTTGGCCGAAGTGGGCTTTGGACCGAACTGGGAGCAGGCGCACTGACCTGTGGCGTGTGGGAGCGGCGCCCTCGCCGCGAAAGCCCTCGCAGACCACCGACCACGGGGTGGACTCCTACAAAACAGGTGACGGTGCTTGCCATGGCACATGCTTGTGCATCATGGCTGCGAACCTCTCAGAGGCTTCAAACGCGGCCAACCAAGCGATCAGCTCGGGCCAAGGCTGCACCGCAAACCAATGCGGGTCGGTGTGGGCGAACTGCCGCACAAATGGCGCCTGCACCGCGTCGAGCAGCCCCCACTGCGGGCCTGACAGAAAGGCCTGCTGCTGCAACACAGCCGCCAAGGTGTGCAGGTGCGCAGCACCTGCGTCGCGGTGGCTCAGATCATCCTTCAGGCCAAAGCGCTGCGGGTATTTGTAGCGGTCCAGCTGCTGTTTGAAGGGGCCGTCGTTGCGCCCGATCTGCGCCAACCAGTCGCTGCGTGTGACCTCGTCGTCGGGTAGCCAGTGCTGCGGGTCGTTCTGTTGCAGTGCCCACAACATGATGTCCAGGCTCTGGTCGATCACCCGGTTTTCGGCACGCAGCCACAGCACCGGCACCGTGCCCTTGGGCGAGAGGGCCAGCATGTGGGCGGGTTTGTTTTTGAGCTCGATCTCGCGGTGCTCATGCACCACGCCGCTGGCGTGCAGCGCCAACCGTGCCCGCATGGCATACGGGCAGCGGCGGAACGAATACAGAACGGGCAGGGCGTCGGGCATGGCGGCAGTTTAAATGGCCAACTTGGCACCGGCCGCACGCGCTTGTGCCAAGATAAGGCCACTTTGATGCGACAACTGAGGAGAACGGCCTTGAACAACGATCTGTTTGACGACACGCAAGCCCTGCTGGGTGGGCGCATGGGCGCACCGCATGCCAATCGCCGAGTGGCCTTGCAAGCCGCTTTGGGGCTGGGCTACGCCGCTGCTGCGGGCACAGTGATGGCGCAAACGGCCATCCAAACGTCAACTCAGGGCCTGGTGTCGGGCGAGGTCACCATCGATGTGAACGGGTTCAAGATGCCCGCTTACCGCAGTGCCCCGGCGGGCAAGGCCCATTGCCCTGTGGTGTTGGTGATATCCGAAATCTTTGGGGTGCACGCGTACATCGCCGACGTCACCCGGCGACTGGCACAGGCGGGGTACATGGCGATTGCGCCGCAACTGTTCGTGCGCCAGGGCGATGCCAGCGCTTACAGCGAGATCGCCAAGCTGCAAGCCGAGGTGATCTCCAAGGTGCCCGATGCGCAGGTGATGGCCGATCTGGACGCCACCGTGGCCTGGGCGGCATCCAATGGCGGCGACACCGATAAGCTGGCGATCACCGGTTTTTGCTGGGGTGGACGCATCACCTGGCTGTACGCCGCGCACCAGCCCAAGCTCAAGGCGGGTGTGGCCTGGTATGGGCGTGTGATGGGCAATGCCACAGCGCAGACGCCGCAGCACCCGGTGGCGTTGGCGGCACAGATCAAGGCCCCCGTGCTGGGGCTTTATGGGGGAGCGGACACCGGCATCCCTCTTGACACGCTTGATAAGATGAAAGCCGCATTGGCCGAGGGTTCGGCGGCTGGCAAAGCCAGCGAGTTTGTGGTTTATCCTGAGGCCCCGCACGCTTTTCATGCCGATTACCGGCCCAGCTACCGCGAGGCAGCGGCGGTGGACGGTTGGCAGCGCATGCTGGCTTGGCTCAAGCGCCAAGGTGTGGCTTGAGGCTTGAAAGGACCGCCCTTCGGGGCGGTTTGTTTTGGCGGTGGTTTGTGGTCGGGGGCCGTGTTCCCCAGATAGAAAAATGAATTTATTGGCAATTTTGGTGGGCACCTTGGTGGCAGGCATTGGCAGCGTCTGGCTGGCCGCGTGGCTGAGCTTTGGTGTGTTCAGCCGTTACACCCAGCACATGCTCAGCTTGGCGGCGGGCGCTTTGCTGGCCACGGCGTTTTTGCATTTGCTGCCCGAGGCCTTTGAGTCTGGTCTGGCCCCGCAGGCCCTGTTTTTGACCTTGCTGTTGGGCTTGGTGTTTTTCTTCTTGCTCGACAAGGCCGAGCTCTGGCACCACGGACATGAGCATCATCATGGTGACGCCCACCATGACCACCACGCTCATTCGCACCCACATGCCCACGGACACCACCACGCACACGGCGAGCGCACAGCCGGTCATTGGGCGGTGCTGGCCGGGGACAGCGTGCATTGCTTTGGCGATGGCATTTTGATCGCCTCGGCCTTCATGGCCGATGTGCAGTTGGGGGTGATCGCCTCATTGGCGGTGTTGGCGCACGAGGTGCCGCACCACATGGGCGATCTGGTGGTTTTGCGCCAGGGCAGCAGCAACCGACGCGCAGCCGTGTTGAAGGTGTCCATGGCCGGGGCCATCACGGCGCTGGGCGGCGCGGTGGGTTTTGTGCTGGTCGATGCCTTGAAGGGCGGCTTGCCCTACTTTTTGGTGGTGGCCAGCAGCAGCTTCATTTACGTCGCGCTCGCCGACTTGATCCCGCAGTTGCAAAAACGCCTTTCAGCCAAAGAGACGGTGGCACAAATCATCTGGCTGGTGGGCGGCATGGCCATGGTGATGCTGGTCAGCGGCTTGGCCGCGCAACACCATTGACGTGTGCAGGTGCGGCGCCCTCGCCGCGATAAACCGCTCGAAGACCGCAAATACTCGCCCCGAGCGCAGGGCGCCTACCGAGGACTCAGCCCTTGGCGCAGGGCAAACCGGCGGTGCGGCTCCACTCGCTCCAGCTGCCCGCATACAGCGCCGTGGGGCCGAAGCCGGCCAGTTCCATGGCGATCACATTGGGCACGGCAGTCACGCCGCTGCCACAGTGGTGCACCACGCTGCTGGCGCTGCGGCCAGACAAAACTTGGTCCCATTCGGCCCGCAACACGTCGGGGCTTTTGAATAAACCTTCGGCGGTGAAGTTGTCGGTAAAGGGGCGGTTCAGTGCGCCCGGAATGTGCCCGGCCATCGGGTCCAGCGGCTCCACTTCCCCCCGGTAGCGGGGTGCGCCACGGGCATCGACCACGGTTTGTGCCGGGCGGCCCAAGTCGGCCACCACTTTGTCGGTGAAGACCAGCTCACGCAAGGCAGGGCGCACTTCAAACGCTGCTGCAACGGGGGTGGCTGCAGAACCCGTTGCCACAGCACCGCCAGCAGCCTTCCAGCCTTGCAAGCCGCCGTCGAGCACTGCGATAGCGTCGTGACCGAGCCATTTGAGCATCCACCACAAGCGACCGCAGTAGTGGCCCGCGTTGCGGTCGTACACCACCACTTGCGTGGCGTTGCCGATGCCCAGGCTGCCCAACCAGGCGGCCACGCGCTCGCGGGGCGGCAGCGGGTGGCGGCCGCCGTTGACGGCATCCGCGCCGTGGGTGCTCAGGTTGCGGTCCAGGTGGGCTTGCAGTGCGCCAGCAATGTGCTCGGCTTCGAACAGGCTGTCGGCCAATTCGGGCTTCATCAGGTCAAAACTGCAGTCCACGATGGCCAAGGGCGCGCCCTCACTTTGCAGGGCTTGCAGTTGGGCGGCGGTGATCAACAAGGGGTACATGGGGGCTCCGGGGTCAGTGTTCTTCGGCGGGGGCTTGGGGCAGGGCGCGTTTGCGCAGGGCGGTGGCGGCGATGCCGCTGGCCATGATCAGGGCCATGCCGGCCCAACCGATCAACGGGATCACGTCGCCAAACAGGAACAGCCCGTACAACGCAGCAAACACGATGCCCGAATATTGCAAATTGGCCACGAGCAAGGTGGCGCCTCGCGTGTAGGCCTTGGTCATGCACAGCTGGCCCAGCGCGGCCAACAGGCCAATGGGCAAAAGCCACAGCACTTGTGGCCAGACCCAGTCACTGGCCCCTGTGAACAGCATGGCCACGCCGCCCACGATGCTGGTGCCAATGGAGAAATAAAACACGGTGCGCGATTCGGGTTCGCCCACGCGGCCCAGCGCGGCCACTTGGATGTAGGCCATGGCTGCGCCCAAGCCTGAGAGCAAGCCGATCACACCGGCAAACAACTGGTTTTGCTCGATGGTGGGGCGCAGGATCATGATGACCCCGGCAAAGCCCGAAAGCACCGTGAGCACAATGGGGCCTTGGCGGCTGGCGTCTTGCAAGCGGCCCATGACCAGGGTGCCACCCACCAAAAAGGCTGCGACCCAGACGCCACTCATGTAGTTGAGCGTCATGGCTGTGGCCAGAGGCAGGTGGGCGATGGCATAAAACCAGGCCGACAGCGAAGCCACACCCACGGCTGAGCGCCAAACATGCATCCATGGCACAGGTGTGCGAATCGAGACGCCCTGAGCCCGGCACAGGCTGGCCATGATGGCCATGCCGATCAGGCCCCGGTAATAAACCAGTTCAAAGGTGTTGAAGTGGACGGATGCGAACTTGATGCACACGCTCATGGTTGCGAAAAACACCGAAGCAAGGATCATCCAGGAAGCTTGCATCGTGGCTTTCGTCTCAGAGGGTGTTCATCTGGCGGCGGTACCACTCGTGGAAGTGCTGCATGCCGTCTTCCATGGGGCTTTGGTAGGGGCCGACCTCGTTGTCGCCGCGCGCCAGCAGGGCTTTGCGGCCCGCGTCCATGCGTTCGGCGATCTCGTCGTCCTCGATGCAGGTTTCCATGTAAGCCGCTTGCTGGGCTTCGACGAATTCACGCTCAAACGCCACGATTTCTTCGGGGTAATAGAACTCCACCATGTTCATCGTCTTGTTCGGCCCGATCGGGTGCAGGGTCGACACCGTGAGCACATGCGGGTACCACTCGACCATGATGTGCGGGTAATAGGTCAACCAGATCGCGCCGCGCTCGGGCAGTTGGCCATTGCGGTATTTGAGCAGCACCTCGTGCCACTTTTTGTAGGTGTCCGAGCCGGGTTTGCCAAAACCACCCGACACACCCACGGTCTGCACCGAATAGTGCTCCTTGAACTCCCAGCTCAGGTCGTCGCAGGTGACGAACTGGCCCAAGCCCGGATGAAATGGCCCAACGTGGTAGTCCTCAAGGTAGACCTCGATGAAGGTTTTCCAGTTGTAGTTGCACTCGTGCAACTCGACGCGGTCCAGCGCGTAACCCGAAAAGTCCAGCTGGCTGCGCGGGCCCATGCCGCCCAAGTCGGCAGCAATGTCGCGGCCATTGTCTTCAAACAGCAGACCGTTCCACTCTTGCAGCTTGTAATTGTTCAGGTTCAGGCAAGGGTCGTGCGAGAAATGCGGCGCGCCCAGCAGTTGACCGTTGGGGGCGTAAGTCCAGCGGTGCAGTGGGCAGACGATGTTGCCGCCCGCGTGGCCTTTTTGCTGGGTGTTCAGGTTGCCCCGGCCGCTGAGCATCACGGCCTGGCGGTGGCGGCAGACGTTGGAGACGAGTTCCACCCCGCCTTGGGCGTTGCGCACCAAAGCGCGGCCTTCCCCCTCGTGGGGCAGGGCGCAGTAGTCGCCCGGGTTGGGCACCGCCAGTTGGTGGCCCACATAGCGGGGGCCTTGCTTGAAAAGCGTGTTCAATTCGCGCTGGAACAGCGCTTCATCGAAATAAGTGGAAACTGGTAGTTGGCTTGCGGCCTGCTGCAGTTGAAGACTTAAATCAGACATGGGTGACCTGACCTAGAGACTCCCCCTATGAAGGGGCAGGGACAAAGCGCCCAATCCTTCGATTCGGGCGCAAAAAAAGACAGGCAAACACCTGTCGGGGAGGGGAGATTGTACCCTTGCACCGCAGGGGCTCGGGGCCTCTGCGCCAAAGGCCTAAAATCTCACTTTTGATCGAAATACCCATGCCCAAAGCTGCCCCCGCATCCCCTTCGCCCGCGTTGCCCAACAACTACGAAGCGGCATTGCGTGAACTGGAGCAGTTGGTCGGCGAGCTGGAGTCGGGGCAAATGCCTCTGGATCAGTTGCTGACGGGCTACCAGCGGGGCGCGGCTTTGCTGGGCTTTTGCAGAGACAAACTGCAAGCCGTGGAAGACCAGATCAAGGTGCTCGACGGCGGTCAGCTCAAACCCTGGAACGAGGCCTGAGCATGGCTTTTGATCTTCAGGGCTGGATGCAGCCGCACCTGCTGCGGGTCGAACAGGCACTTTCCGATGGCGTCGATCCCGCAGCTCCGGCGGGCCTGGGCGAGGCCATGCGGTATGCGGTGCTGGATGGCGGCAAACGCCTGCGCCCTTTGCTGGTGCTGGCCGCCGCTGAAGCGGCCGGTGCCCCGACGCTGGACGCGGCCTTGCGCGCTGCCTGCGCTTTGGAGCTGATTCACGCTTATTCATTGGTGCACGACGACATGCCTTGCATGGACAACGATGTGCTGCGCCGGGGCAAGCCCACGGTGCATGTTCAGTTCGGTCAGGCACAGGCACTGCTCGCGGGCGATGCCTTGCAGGCTTTGGCGTTTGAGTTGCTCACCCCGCAAGATGGCAGTGTGCCGCCTGCGGTGCAGGCCGCTTGTGTGGGCTTGCTGGCCCGAGCGTCGGGTTACTGGGGCATGGCGGGCGGGCAGGCGATTGACCTGGCCAGCGTGGGTGACCAGCTGAGTGAAGACCAGCTGCGCCAAATGCACCGCCTCAAGACCGGTGCCTTGCTGCTGTGCAGCGTGCAAATGGGTGTGGCGTGCGGCGCGGCGGTTTCCGAGCAAACGCGTGCGGCGTTCAACCGATTTGGCGAGGTGCTGGGCCTGGCTTTTCAGGTGGTGGACGACATCCTGGACGTGACCGCCGACTCGGTCACCCTGGGCAAGACCGCAGGCAAGGACGCCGCGGCCGACAAACCCACTTACGTGGCGCTGATGGGCTTGCAAACAGCCCAGCGTTATGCCGATCAACTGGCCGGGGAGGCCATGCAGGCGCTGGCCGACACCGGTTTGCCGCCCGAACGGCTGGCTGCCTTGCAAGGCTTGGCCGGCATGGTGGTGCACAGAACCCATTGAGCGATGACCCATTTACTTGACTCCATTCAGTCGCCGTCCGACGTGCGCCAACTTCCCCGGGGCGAGTTGAACCATCTGGCGCAGGAGCTGCGCCAAAGTGTGCTCGACAATGTCTCCAAAACGGGCGGCCACCTGAGCTCCAATCTGGGCACGGTGGAACTCACGGTGGCCTTGCATTACGTGTTCAACACGCCCGATGACCGCATCGTCTGGGACGTGGGCCACCAGACCTACCCCCACAAAATCCTGACCGGTCGTGCGGCCCGCATGCCCACACTCCGCCAGTTGAATGGCCTGTCGGGTTTCCCGCGCCGTGACGAAAGCGAATACGACACCTTTGGGGTGGGGCATTCGTCCACCAGCATCTCGGCCGCTCTGGGCATGGCCCTGGCGGCCCGCCAAAAGGGCGAGAGCCGCCACGCGGTTGCCGTGATCGGTGACGGTGCGATGACCGCTGGCATGGCCTTCGAGGCGCTCAACCATGCAGGGGTAGAAGACTGCAAGTTGCTGGTGATCCTGAACGACAACGACATGTCGATCAGCCCGCCCGTGGGCGCGCTCAACCGCTATTTGGCCCAGCTGATGAGCGGGCGTTTTTACGCCGCTGCCAAAGAGGGTGCCAAGCAGGTGCTCAAGGCCGCGCCGCCGCTCTTTGAGTTGGCCAAGCGCTTCGAGGAGCATGCCAAGGGCATGGTGGTGCCCGCCACTTTGTTTGAAAAATTTGGCTTCAACTACATCGGCCCCATCGACGGGCACGACCTGGAGTCGCTGATTCCGACGCTTGAAAATATCAAGCAGCTTGACGGCCCGCAGTTCTTGCATGTGGTGACCAAAAAAGGTCAAGGCTACAAGCTGGCCGAGGCCGACCCTGTGGCTTACCATGGTCCGGGCAAGTTTGACCCAGCGGTGGGCCTAGTCAAGTCCAGTGCGGTCCCCAAACCCACCTTCACCCAGGTGTTTGGTCAATGGCTGTGCGACATGGCCGAGCAGGACGAGCGCCTGGTGGGCATCACCCCGGCCATGCGCGAAGGCTCGGGCATGGTGGCCTTTCACAAGCGCTTTCCGAAACGCTATTACGACGTGGGCATCGCCGAGCAGCATGCGGTGACGCTGGCGGCAGGCATGGCCTGCGAGGGCCTCAAACCTGTGGTGGCGATTTACTCGACCTTTTTGCAGCGGGGCTACGACCAGTTGATCCACGATGTGGCGCTGCAAAACCTGCCGGTGGTGTTTGCGCTGGACCGCTCGGGTCTGGTGGGCGCTGACGGCGCCACGCACGCTGGGGCCTACGACATCGCTTTCACACGCTGTATTCCCAACATGAGTGTGGCTTGCCCGGCGGACGAGCGCGAGTGCCGCCAACTGCTCAGCACCGCTTATGCGCAAAACCACCCCGTGACTGTGCGCTACCCGCGTGGTGCTGGGGCGGGCATGCAGCCCGATGCTGACTTGCAGCCGCTGCCATTGGGCAAAGGCGAAGTGCGCCGCAAAGGCAAAACGACGGCCATATTGACCTTTGGCAGCATGCTTTACCCTGCGCTGGAGGCCGCTGAGGTGCTGGACGCCACCGTGGTCAACATGCGCTGGGCCAAGCCGCTCGACACCGAGCTGCTGGCGCAGGTGGCGGGTGATCACGAACAAATCGTCACGCTTGAAGAAGGCTGCATCATGGGCGGCGCAGGCAGCGCCGTCATGGAAGCTTTGCAAAGCCTGGGCCTGGTGCGGCAAGTCTTGCAATTGGGTTTGCCGGACGAGTTCATCGAGCACGGCGACCCGGTCAAGCTGCTGTCCATGCAGGGCCTGGATGCGGCCGGGATCGAGCGGTCCATCCGCCAACGGTGGCCGCAGATGCGGCCATCGGGCAGCTGATCCACATCAAAATAACCGGTTTCTGAAGCGTCCTTTTTTGGGCGTTCCCGCTTCAGAAGGGTAAACCCGAGCCTGTTGGTGGTTTTGTTGTTTCTACAATAGCGTCGACCGCCGTTGCTCCGGTGCCGAAATCGGGGCCTGTTTCATTTGTTAAAAAAGGAGTCCATCCATGGATCGTCGTTCCATTTTGAAAAACGCTGGCATTGCAGGCGTTTTGGCTGCGGGCGTTGCCCCGGCTGTGCATGCCCAAGCGGCAGTTCGCTGGCGCCTGGCTTCGAGCTTCCCCAAGTCGCTGGACACTTTGTTTGGTGGTTCCGAAGTTTTCGCCAGAAAAGTCAAGGAAATGAGCGGCGGCAAGTTCGAGATTTCGACCCATGCGGCCGGTGAACTGATGCCCGCATTCGGCGTGCTCGATGGCGTTCAAAACGGCACCGTGGAATGTGCCCACACAGCGCCTTACTACTTTTTTGGCAAGGACGAAACCTTCGCTCTTGATTGCGCCATCCCCTTTGGCCTGAACAGCCGTCAGATGACCGCTTGGATGTTCGAAGGCAATGGCATGAAGCTGATGCGCGAGCACTATGCCAAGTACAACATCATGAACTTCGCGATGGGCAACACCGGCACGCAAATGGGCGGCTGGTTCCGCAAGGAAATCAAATCGGCCAAGGACTTGCAGGGTCTGAAGTTCCGTGTGGGTGGCTTTGCAGGCAAGGTGCTCGAGCGCATGGGCGTGGTGCCACAAAACATTCCTGCTGGCGAGATTTACCAATCGCTTGAAAAAGGCACCATCGACGCAGCCGAGTGGATTGGCCCACACGACGACCTGAAATTGGGTCTGAACAAAGTGGCGCCTTACTACTACTACCCCGGCTGGTGGGAGGGTGGTCCTCAGCTGACCCTGATGGTCAACCAAAAAGCTTATGACGCTCTGTCACCAGAAAACAAGGCGATTGTGGAAGCAGCATCTGCCGTGGCCCACATTGAAATTCAGGCCCGTTACGATGTCTACAACCCGACCGCCCTCAAGCAATTGGCGGCCCAAAAGACCAAAGTCCTGCCTTTCCCCAAAGACATGATGGATGTGGCTTTCAAGCACTCACAAGAGCTTTACGCCGAGCTGAGTGCCAAAAATGCGAACTGGAAGAAAGTCTACGAAGACTACGCCAAGTTCCGTGCCGATCAAAACTGGTGGTTCCGTTTCGGTGAAGCCCGCTTTGACAGCTTCATGCAGTCGCAAAAGCTCTGATCCACTTCAGACCTTGACTGCAAGCCCGCCGCGCGCAAGCCCGGCGGGCTTTTTTCATGGGCGTTGCTCGTGCATTTTCAGGGCATCGGCCAATCGGGTGAATTCGTCCAGCATGGCCCGGTTGCTGCAATAAAAAAAGCTGAACTTGCCTGCGAGGTTGCGCACATAGATGCGCGGCGCGATGAGGAACTCCAGCCCGCGGATGCGCATCACTTTGACGTAGGCCAACTCGCGCAGCGTCACGCGCCGCTGCCACATCCAAGTTTGTTCAATCGCGTCTGTGTCCAAGCTGGTGCGGCTGCGCTGGATGTGCCAGACGATGAAGGCCATCATCGCCCAGACCACGGCGCTCAATGCCCCTTGGCGAGAGTTCCAGTCGAGGTTCAGTCGCCAAAACCACGCCAGCAAACTCAACAAAATGAACCATGCCAGCGCTTTGAACACCCAGCCAAAAGCAGGTGCAATCATGGGCATTGCAGGCGCTTGGTAGGGGTAAGGCAGCGAGGGGGTTTCAGGGTGGGGCATAGGGAGCTGACTTCAGAATGGAAAAAGCACCTCGGCAGCGGCTTGAAGGGGCGCTGACGAGGTGCCGAAAATGATGCCGCTTGGCGCGCAGGCCAGGGCTTACTTTTTGTCGCCTGAGCCTGGCAGGTCTTTCATCGGATCGTCGGATGTCCGCACATCGGCCGCCGGGGCATTGGCGTTGGCATCGGGTGCGGGGGCGTCATCCATCGGTGGGGCCGCTTCCAGCACCACCGAGTTGACGTCGACCACCACAGGTTTGTCCAGGAACGCGGTCACCGATTGCGGCACAAAAATCACGATCACCACCAGCATGATCTGCATGATCACCCAGGGGATGGAGCCCATGTAAATGTCATTGGTCTTGATGGGCTCGGCGATGCGCTTTTCCTTGAACATCGTGTCTGCAATGCCGCGCAGGTAAAACAGCGCAAACCCAAACGGCGGGTGCATGAAGCTGGTCTGCAAGTTCACACACAGCAAAACGCCGAACCAGATCAGATCGATGCCCATCTTGTCGGCCACCGGGGCCAGCATGGGGATGATGATGAAAGCGATCTCGAAGAAGTCGAGGAAGAAGGCGAGGAAGAACACGAAGATGTTCACCACGATCAAAAAGCCCACCTGACCGCCAGGCAAGCCGGACAGCAGGTGCTCGACCCATTTGGCACCGTCCACACCCTGGAACACCAGGCTGAACACGCGCGAGCCGATCAGGATGAACACGACCATGGCCGTCAAGCGCATGGTGCCTTGCATGGCATCCCACAGCAGCTTGACGCTCAAGCGCTTGTGAATGGCTGCCAGAATCAGCGCACCCACCACGCCCATGGCACCGGCTTCGGTCGGCGTGGCGATGGCGTGGTCCTGGAAGGGCAAACCGCCCATCGAGCCCAGCACGGTGAAGATCAATACGGCAGACGGAATGATGCCTTTGAGGCACTTGCGCCACAGCGGCCAGCCATTCAAGGTGCGGGCCTCCAAAGGCACGCCAGGCACATAGTGCGGTTTGAACACCCCCAGGGCATAGGTGTAAATCGCGAACATGGCGATCTGCATGAGCGATGGACCCCACGCACCTTTGTACATGTCCCCCACAGGGCGGCCGAGCTGGTCGGCCAGCACCACCAGCACCAATGAGGGCGGCACCAGTTGGGTGATGGTGCCTGACGCGGCCAGCACACCGGTGGCGTAACGCGTGTCATAGCCGTAGCGCAGCATGACAGGCAGCGAAATCAGCGCCATGGCAATGACTTGGCCCGCCACCGTGCCGGTGATGGCTCCCAAAATGAAACCCACGATGATGACTGAGTAGCCCAGGCCGCCTTTGATGGGGCCGAACAATTGGCCCATCGCGTCGAGCATGTCTTCGGCCAGGCCGCACTTTTCAAGGATGGTGCCCATGAAGGTGAAGAATGGGATGGCCAGCAACAGATCGTTGCTCAAGATCGAGAAGATCGAGATCGGCAGATTGCCCAGAAAGGCCGCTGGAAACCAACCCATCTCAATGGCGAAAAAGCCACTGGCCAGGCCGAGCGCAGCCAACGAAAAAGCGACCGGAAAGCCGATCAGCATCACGAACACCAAGCCCACAAACATGATGGGCGCAAAGTTTTCCATTTGCATTTTTTAATTCCTTGCAGCGAGTCGAAGAGCAGTTGTGGCGCGACCGCTCACTGCAGTGGTTTTTCGTAGTGGGTGTCCATGGCGTAGTCACCCTTGAGGAAGGCCGCCCGCTTGATCAGCTCGGCCAAGCCTTGCAGCCAGACCATGGCAAAGCCCAGCGGCATGGCCAAGGTGGCAGGCCAGCGGATCAGGCCACCCGCATTGCTGCTGTGCTCACCGGTGACCAGCGTGTTCCAGAAGTAAGGGAACGAAATCCAAGCCAGAAAGCCCATGACGGGCATCAAAAAGAACACCAGTCCAAAGATGTCCACATAGACCGGGCCATTGCCCTTGAGCTTGCCGTACACGAGGTCGACGCGCACATGCTCGTTGAGCTTGAGCACATAGGGCGCCCCGACCATCACCATCCAGGCGAACAGGTACCACTGGATTTCCAGCAGACCGTTGGAGCTCCAATCAATCCCATAACGCACAAAGGCGTTGCCTGCGCTGATCAATGCTGCCAGCAAAACCGTCCAAGTGGCCAAACGACCCAAATGGTCGTTGAGCCAGTCGATGCCAAAGGCCAATTTAAGCAATCCAGACACGGTCTTCCCCTAAAAATCAATTTTCACGATTGTAAGTGCCCACCCGCGTGACATCGAATGTGTCCGAGCCCTCGCGTCCGTTAGCATTGGCCTGCTCTATGAACACCTTCAACGACAGCGTCCTCGCGGCGCTGACCCTCATCACATCGCTGGACCCGGCCCTTTGGGCCATCGTCATGCGCTCGCTGGCCGTCAGTGCCTTGGCCTGCTTGTTGGCCTATGGCCTGGGGGTGTTTTTGGGGGCATGGCTGGCGGTGGCCCGGTTTGCCGGGCGCAGCGCAGTGCTGCTGGTGCTCAACACCTTGTTGGCTTTGCCCTCGGTGGTGGTCGGCCTGGTGGTTTATTTGCTGCTCTCGCGCACCGGGCCACTGGGCTTTTTGGGCTGGCTGTTCAGCTTCAAGGCGATGGTGGTGGCGCAGGTCATTCTGGTGTTGCCCGTGGTGATGGCTTTGACGCGGCAAGTGGTTGAAGATGTGGAACGACAGCATGGCGAGCAATGGGCATCGCTGGGAGCGGGGCCTCTGATGCGCAGTTGGTTGTTGGCCTGGGACGAACGGCTGGCTTTGCTGACCATTGCCGTGGCGGCTTTTGGGCGGGCGATTTCTGAGGTGGGTGCGGTGATGATCGTGGGCGGGAACATCGAAGGCTTCACGCGGGTCATGACCACGGCCATTGCGCTGGAAACCAGCAAAGGCGATTTGCCCTTGGCGTTGGGTTTGGGGCTGGTGCTGCTGTCGGTGGTTCTGCTGCTCAATCTGCTGGTGGCGGGGCTCAGGTACTGGGGCGCTGCAAGACAAGGGCACTTGGTGCTTGCGCCCAAAGGCTGGGTGGCTTGATGTCGGCCTTACTGCAACTCGATCAGGTGTCGGTCCAGTTGGGGCCAGTGCTGGCACTGTCGGGCGTGACTTTGCGCGTTCACGCCGGGGAGCGCGTGGCGCTGGTGGGGGCCAACGGCAGTGGCAAGAGCAGCTTGCTGCGCACCCTGCACGGCTTGCTGCCTTGGCATGAGGGGCGCATGCAGTGTTCGCCCGGTTTGCGGCAGGCGATGCTGTTTCAGCGCCCCCATTTGCTGCGGGCCAGTGTGCTCACCAATGTGACTTTGGCATTGTGGCTGGACCGTGATCTGGGCTTGTCTTGGTCGGATGCCCGCATCCGTGGCCTGCAGGCTTTGCAGCGTGTGGGCTTGAGTGCTGTGACGCAGCAAAGCGGCAGGCAGCTTTCAAGTGGGCAGCTGCAGCGCGTGGCGCTGGCACGCGCCTTGGCGCGGCAGCCTGATCTGCTCTTGCTTGATGAGCCCACGGCCAGCCTGGATCCGCATGCCAAGCGCGAAGTCGAAAGTCTGATGCAGACCTTCGCGCAGGGGGCGGATGGACGCGCCTTGACTCTGATTTGGGCCAGCCACAACCTCGGGCAAGTCAAGCGGCTGGCCACCCGTGTCGTTTACCTCGAAGGGGGCCGCTTGCTGGCGGACCTGCCCGTTGCCGATTTTTTCAATGCCGCCATGCTGGCCGAGCACAGCCCTGCGGCCCACGCTTTTGTTCAAGGAGAACAGCCATGATGAACCGTTTGTTGTGTATCCGCCGCTTCAGCCCCATCGTTTTGGCCGGGCTGTTGGGCCTGGGCAGTTGGGCTGCGCATGGCCAGTCCATCGTGATGTCGTCCACCACATCGACCGAACAGTCGGGCTTGTTCAGTCACCTGATGCCGGCCTTCAAAAAAGCCAGCGGCACCGACGTCAAAGTGGTGGCCCTGGGCACCGGGCAGGCGCTGGACATGGCGCGCCGAGGTGACGCTGATGTGGTGTTCGTGCACGACCAGGCGGCCGAGGAGAAATTTGTGGCCGAAGGCTTTGGCCTCAAACGCTTGCCGGTCATGTACAACGACTTCGTGCTGATCGGCCCTAAGGCAGACCCTGCGGCGACCAAAGGCCGGGACATCGTGGCGGGCCTGACCCGGCTGGCCGCTGCCAACGCGGCATTTGTCTCGCGTGGTGACAAGAGCGGCACCCATGCGGCCGAGTTGCGTTTTTGGAAAATGGCCCATCTGGACGCCGCCAAAGGCGCTGGTTACCGCGAGTGCGGTTGTGGCATGGGGCCTGCACTCAACATCGCGGCATCGCAAGGGGCCTATGTGCTGGCCGATCGCGGCACTTGGCTGAACTTCAAGAACCGCGCCGATCTGGCCGTGCTGGTCGAAGGCGATCAACGCCTCTTCAACCAGTATGGCGTGATGGTGGTGAACCCCGCCAAGCACCCGCACGTCAAGCAGGCCGAGGCGCAAAAATTTGTGGACTGGGTGACTTCAACGGCCGGTCAGGCCAGCATTGCCGATTACAAAATCGGCGGTGAGCAGCTGTTCTTTCCGAACGCGAACAAATGACTCAGTGGGGTCGGCCGAGCTTGCGGTAGACCGTGGCCCGGCTGATGCCCAAGGCCCGGGCCGCTTCGGCCACATTGCCACGGGCCTGCTGCACGGCCTGGCGGATCATGTCGGTCTGAGCCGCCTTCAAGGGTTTGGCGCCCATGGTTGTCGGGCTGTGGGCCGTGTGCCCACCGGTGCGGATGGCCTGAATCTGCAAGCGCAGGCCTGACCACAGGGGAACCTCTTGCGGCACGGTGGTGTGGGCTGCGGCGTCAAAGAGGCTCTCCCAAGGCAGTGCAAAGACATCGCTTGCATGCAGCGGACCGGTGAGCGGGTGTTCCAGCGACAGCATCTGCCTGGCCGCTGGGTTGGCCCCCACCATGTGTCCCTCGTGGTCCAGTGTGATCAAGCCGTCACTGTCGCCACCGAGCGGGTTGCCCGGCCAACTCAGACGCAAGACCAGGGCGTGGGCCGTGGCCAGCAGCCAGCTGTTTTCGATGCTGCGTGCCGAGCGCTGCACCAGGTGCCGCAGGGCCGGGCGCTCCTGGGTTTCGATGCCCGTGAGGTCCAGCATGCCCGCGCACAAGCCATCGGGCCCGAACAGCGGAGCGCCTGCGCAACTGTAGGCGCTGGTGTCCTGGAAAAAATGCTCGCCCCGGTGCAGCCACACGGGTTGCAACTCGCGCAGCGCGGCGCTGATGGAGGTGGTGCCCACAGAGCGCTCGGACAGGTCCACCCCCACGCGGGCGATGGCATCGGCGCGGCGGTCCTGCCGGTCCACAGGGCCGTGAACGTCGACCACGATGCCCTCGGCATTGGTCAGGATGGCGAAATAACGGATGTCGGCGATGACCCGGGCCAGCTCGGTCAGCACGGGCTGGGCGGCTTGCACCAGAGGGCGGCTGGCTTCCTGCACACGCTGCATGTGCTGCGCGGTGACGGTGTCAAAGCCCACCGACTGATGCGGCTGCAGGCCCATGTCCAGGCAACGCTGCCAGGACTGGCTGACCCACATGGGCAAGCCCGGCGCCACGGCGTGGGTGTGCTCTTGAAGCACCATGGCTCGCGCACGCTCGATGCTGGGGATGCGGTCGGGGAAGGGGTCGTTCAAGGCCATGAAGCGCAACAATGTCTCAGGCTGAGGATATTCGTTTTTTTCCCCAAGTCGTGCCGGGTTTATACCCATGAGGATGGGCCATCTGGCCGCCCGTGGCAACAGGTGGAGGTCAATTCAGTCTGGTGCCGGTCCCATGTCCCCCCAGCGATCACCGCCCCCAGAACATCGCCACGGTCTTGAGGCCCAGCACAGTGAGCGCCAGTGAGCCGAACAGGTGCACGCTGGCGGTGCCCAGGGCCAGGGTGTAACGGCCTTGTTGGAGCAGGGCCACGACTTCGGCAGAGAAGCTGGAGAAGGTGGTCAGCGCCCCCAAAAAGCCGGTGACCAGGGTGAGCCGCCACAGGGGGTCGAGTTCGGGCCACTGCTGGAACACGCCCACGCACACACCGATCAAATAGCCGCCAATCAGGTTGGCTGCCAGCGTGCCCCAGGGGATCAGGGCGCTGCTGTGGCTGAGCCACAGCCCGAGTTGCCAGCGGGCGAGGGCGCCAAGGCAAGCACCGAAACAGATGGCGAGGACAGCGTGCATGGTGGACTATTGTAGGAGGGGTGACTTCTTCGCGGTGTCAGGGGGTGTCAGCGCTTATCGCCGCGAGGGCGCGGCTCCTACAAGGGTTCAGAACGGCGGGTCGTCAGCCGCTGGCGCATCGGCGCTGCTGGGCGTTGCCGGGCTGTCAGGCATCTGCGCACCCCATTCGTGTTCACCGCCCAGCGCCTCGATCAGGCTGTCCAGCAGGGGGCCGAGCAGCCCGGTGGCCAAAATGACGTCCGAGTCGAAGCGGTCTTCTTTTTTGTCGGTGCCCGCTTCGTCCATCACGCCGTCGAGGAACTGCACTTTTTTCAGTTGCAGGGTTTCGGTCAGCACAAAGCTCACGCGCCCGTCCCAGCTTACGGCCAGTTGGGTGGGCAGCTTGCCTTCGAGCACATGCTTGCGCACATCGTCGTTGGCCAGGTGGTGGCGTGTGAAGCGGATGCTGGCGGCGTCTTCGCCCGTGGCCTTGAGCACGCATTCGCGCTCCACGCTCAGGTCGGCTGGCCAGTCTTCGGGGGAAGGGGCCAGCAGCCATTCGGTCATGGCCGCCTGGGGTGTGGTGGCCGTCTGGATCAGGGCCACCGACAAGCCGGTGAAGGCTTTCATCAGGGCCGAAATGGCCTCGTCGGCCTTGCCCTGGCTGCCGCTGTCCAGCACCAGGCGGCGCTGGGGCAGATCGATCCACACGAGCACACTGGCCTGCCTTGGGAAGGCCTGAGGCAGCAAGGCCTGCAGGATGTCGTCTTGCAGGTCGCGTTTTTCTTTTTTGCCGGGTTTGCGGCCTGTGGCGGCCTCGATTTCGGTGATGCGCTCGTCCAGTTGGCGCCTGACCACGTTCCCGGGCACAGCCTTGGACTCGATCATCAACTTGACCATCCATTGTCCACCGACCGATTCCACCAATGGGCCGTTGTCCTGACCGCGTGGCTCGATCCAGCCGATCGACTTGTCTTGGCTTGCACCACATTCCACAAAGCGGGCCGGTTGCAGCGCCGCTTCCACCTCGGTGAGGCTGGGGTTCCAGCCTTCACCGATGCGGTAAACCATCACATTTTTGAACATCTGTCACTCTTTCATGCCACCAGGGGCCAGCGCGGCATCTTACCGGAGTGAGGCAGCGTTTATTTGGCCACGCCCATCAACATGTCGGGCACGATGGTCACGATGGACGGGAAGACCGTGATCAGGCCAATGCCCACGATCATGCAAGCGAAAAAGGGCAAGGTCACGCGGGCGATGCGGTTGCTGTCAATGCCGGTCATGTTTTGCAACACGAACAGGTTGAAGCCCACGGGCGGCGTGATTTCAGCGATCTCAACCAGCATGATGATGAAGATGCCGAACCAGACCAGGTCGAACCCGGCCTTCTGGATCATGGGCAGCACCACTGCGCTGGTCAGCACGATCATCGAGATGCCATCCAGCGCCGTGCCCAAAATCAAATACACCACCACCAGCACGCCAATCAGGCCAAAGGGCGAAAGATTCATGCTGTGCACAAACTCGGCCAGCTCGCGCGGAATGCCGGTAAACGCCATGGTCTTGGTCAAGAAAGCCGCACCCGCCAGGATGAACATGATCATGCAGCTCACACGCGTGGCGCCCACCAGGCCTTGCCAGAAGTTCTCCCAGGTCAGGCTGCGGCCTGCGGCGGCAATGGCCAGCGAGCCCAACACGCCATAGGCCGCACATTCGGTGGCGGTGGCAATGCCGGCCACCAGCACCCAGACGATGAACACGATCAGCAAAGAGCAAGGGATCAAACTGCCCGAGCGCCGCATTTTTTCCATGAAGGTGGTGGGTGCCTCTGCAGGGGGCACTTTGTCGGGGTTGCGCAGGCTCCACCAGATGATGTAACCCGAGAACAGCCCCATGAGCAAAAAGCCGGGCAAAAAGCCAGCGAGGAACAGTCGGATCACGCTGGCGTCGGCCGCCACGGCGTACACCACCATGGTGATGGACGGCGGAATCAAAATGCCCAAGCCGCCTGCAGCGGCCAAAGAGCCCAGCGCGATGTTGCGGTCGTAGCCGCGCTTTTCCAACTCGGGCAGGGCCACTTTGGCGATCGTGGCGCAGGTGGCGGCAGACGAGCCCGAGACAGAGCCGAAAATGCCACAACCCAAAATGGTGGTGTGCATCAAGCGGCCCGGCACCTTGGACAGCCAGGGCGAGAGGCCGTCGAACATCTGCTCGGACAGCTTGGTGCGGTACAAAATCTCGCCCATCCAGATGAACATGGGCAGGGCCGCAAGTTCCCAACTGGCCGAGGTTTCCCAGAAAGACGAAAACAGGTTCTTGCCGGGCAAGGTGTTGGTGAAAAACGCCTGACCGACCCAGCCCACAATGGCCAGTGTCATGGCGATCCACACACCGCCGCTCAGCATCAGCAGCATCAAAAAGAGGAGCAGGCCTCCGATTTCAAGCAGGCCCATCACATCTCCTCGGAAAAATCACCACGGGCATGCCGCTCTTCGACGCGTGCCACATAGCTGGGCTTGCCGCCTCGGAACACGCACACGCATTCGTCGAGCACGGCGATCACCAAAATGGCCGAGCCGATCACAAAGCTCATTTGCGGAATCCAGATCGGGATCGCCACCATGTTGCCTGCGATGTCGTTGAACTCGTAGCTCTCCCAAGTGAAGCGTGCGGCCCAGTAGCCCAGGTAGCCAATGGCCACTGCGGCCACCGCCAGCGAGACCAGCTCCAGCCAGCGGCGCACGGGCGCAGACACCGATTCGAGCACCAGCGTCACCCGGACAAAGTCGCCATTGCGAAAGCTGTAAGCCATGCCCAAAAAGGCCGCAGCCGCGCACAGCCAGGCCACGATGTCGTTGACCCAGGAGACGCGCCACTCGAACACGCGCCCGACCGATGCGGCAATCATCAAGACCAAAATGGCCAGCACGCACAGGGCGGCGAGGTTGCCCCCCAAGAGGTACAAACCGTCCAAAAACCGCCTGCCTAAACTGGCGCTGGCTGTGCTGCTGGTGCTCATGGGGTTTTACTTGTGGTTGTAGGCGTCGACCAAGGCCTTGCCTTCGGCGCCAGATTTCTCCAGCCACTCCTTGAGCATGGTGTCACCGACTTTCTTCATGTCGGCCTTGAGTTGGGCGGACGGGGCTGTCACGGTCATGCCATTGGCCTTGAGGGTGGCGAGTGTCGTGTCGTTGACCTTGCGTGACTCGCTCCAGCCTCGGGTTTCTGCATCTGCTGCGGCTTTCATGAGCGCGTCTTGGGTGGCTTTGTCGAGCGCGTCAAAGGCCTTTTTGTTGGCGATCACCGCGTTCTTGGGCAACCAGGCTTGCACGTCGTAGTAGTACTTGAGGTGTTCGTAGAGCTTGCTGTCCACGCCTGTGGCACCCGACGTCATGGTCGACTCGACCACGCCCGTGGCCAAGGCCTGGGTGAACTCGGCCGCCTGCACCGTGACGGGCTGTGCGCCCACCAGCTCGGCGATGCGGGCGGTCGACGGGCTGTACGAGCGCCACTTGATGCCCTTGAGGTCAGCCGCGCTGTTGATGGCTTTCTTGCTGTAGATGCCTTGGGGTGGCCAGGCCACCGAGTACAGCAGCACCATGCCTTGTTCGGCCAGCTTCTTCTCCATCACGGGCTTTTG
>CANBTZ010000002.1 GCA_947372495.1 Comamonadaceae bacterium
AAAAACGCCATGCTGCCAATGCCGTCGCAGGTCGGGCACGCACCCATGGGCGAGTTGAATGAGAACAGACGCGGTTCGAGCTCGCTGATGGAATAGGTGCACACCGGGCAGGAGAATTTGGCGTTGAACAGGTGTTCTTTCCCCGTGTCCATTTCGAGTGCCACGGCGCGGTGTTCTGCCAGTTGCAGCGCGGCCTCAAAGCTTTCGGCCAGTCGCTGGCGCAGGGCGTCGCGGGCTTTGGCATCCTCCTCAGCGCGCACTTTGATGCGGTCAACCACCACGTCGATGTTGTGCTTCTCGGTTTTCTTGAGCGTCGGCAGGTTTTCGACTTCCACCGTCTGGCCATTGATGCGAAAGCGCACATAGCCCAGCGCCTGCATCTGCTCAAACACTTTCTCGAACTCGCCTTTTTTCTCGCGGGCAATGGGTGCCAAGATCATCAGCTTGGTGTCTTCGGGCATGTCCAGCACGGCGTCCACCATCTGGCTCACGGTTTGCGCTTGCAGGGGGAGGTTGTGGTCGGGGCAATAGGGCGTTCCGGCGCGGGCATACAGCAAGCGCAGGTAGTCGTGGATCTCGGTCACGGTGCCCACAGTCGAGCGCGGGTTGTGGCTGGTGGCTTTTTGCTCGATGGAAATCGCAGGCGACAGGCCCTCGATCAGGTCCACATCGGGCTTGTCCATCAGCTGCAAAAACTGACGCGCATAGGCCGACAGGCTTTCCACATAGCGGCGCTGGCCTTCGGCGTACAGGGTGTCAAAAGCCAGGCTCGACTTGCCCGAGCCCGACAAGCCTGTGATCACCACCAGCTGGTTGCGAGGGATGTCGAGGTCGATGTTTTTCAGGTTGTGGGTGCGGGCACCCCGCACGCTGATGTGCGTCTGGCGCAAAGCCGTGCCCAGATAACGGTCGTTTTCGGTCTCGGAGTGGGTCAGCGGGGAGTGCGGTGCAGAAGTCACAGGTGTGCTCGGTCAGCAAAACCTTTGATTATCCGGTCTGGGCCGTTTTGTCGGGCAACCTGCGCCAATCGGGGACAATGGACGCCTTACCGACAGCTGCGCTTTGCGTTTTTCTGTGTCCGATCCTGTTCAAGTTCACACTGCCGCCCCTGCCAGCGCGATGACGCCGCTGGAGCGTCGTGCCAGTGCCTCGTTGGCGTCCATTTTTGCCCTGCGCATGCTGGGTTTGTTTCTGGTTTTGCCCGTATTTGCGTTGGAAGCGCGCAAATACCCGGGCGGTGACGATCCGGCCCTGCTCGGGTTGGCCATGGGCATTTATGGCCTCACGCAAGGCGTGTTGCAGCTGCCCTTTGGCATGGCCTCAGACCGCTTTGGCCGCAAGCGCGTGATCGTGCTCGGGCTGCTGATTTTTGCTGCGGGCAGTTTTTTGGCGGCATCGGCCACGGATCTGCAGGGCCTCTTGATCGGGCGCAGCCTGCAGGGCGCAGGCGCCGTGTCGGCTGCCGTGACGGCTTTGCTGGCCGATTTGACCCGCGACGAGGTGCGCACCAAGGCCATGGCCCTGGTGGGCGCCAGCATCGGTCTGATGTTTGCCGTGTCTTTGGTGCTGGCCCCCTTGCTGGCGGCAGCGGTGGGTTTGTCCGGGCTGTTTGGCATCACCGGCACGCTGGCCCTTTTGGGCGTGGCGGTGGTGATTTGGGGTGCACCACCTGCACCGGTCATGGCCAACCAAGCCCGTGGGCGTTTGGTCGATGTGCTGCGCCACCCTGGTCTGATGCGCATGAACTTTGGCGTGTTTGTGCTCCATGCCGTGCAGCTGGCCATGTGGGTGGCTGTGCCCGCCTTGCTGGTGCAAGCCGGCTTGCCCAAAGACCACCATTGGCAGGTGTATCTGCCCGCTGTGCTGGCGTCTTTTGTCTTGATGGGCGGCATGTTTGCCTTGGAGCGGCGTGGGCACCTCAAAACGGTTTTCCTGGCCTCGATTGCATTGATCGCCCTGGTGCAGCTGGGTTTGCTGGTGCAGGCCTCGGGCACGGCCCGTTTGTGGCCCTTGGCGGGCTTGATGTTTGCGTTCTTTTGCGGCTTCAACATCCTGGAGGCCTCACAGCCCAGCATGGTCTCGCGCCTGGCCCCCATACCGGTGCGTGGCGCGGCCATGGGCCTGTACAACACGCTGCAGTCGCTGGGCTTTTTTGTGGGCGGCTGGTTGGGCGGCTGGCTGGTCAAATCCTGGGGCAGCCAGGCCTTGTTCCTGTGCTGCGCCTTGGCCATGCTGATCTGGTGGCTGGTGGCATTGCCCATGCAGACCCCAGCGCGCACCCCTGCTGTGCGCCAGGACGCATAATTGCGGGATATCTGAGGAGTTCACCATGGCATCCGTCAACAAAGTCATCATCGTCGGCAATTTGGGCCGCGACCCTGAAACCCGCTACATGCCGTCGGGCGACGCCGTGACCAACATCACAGTGGCCACCACCGACCGCTACAAGGACAAGCAGTCCGGCGAAATGAAAGAGGCCACCGAGTGGCACCGCATCAGCTTTTTTGGCAAATTGGCCGAGATCGTCGGCCAGTATCTGAAAAAAGGCTCGCAGGTTTACGTCGAAGGCAGCTTGCGCACCCGCAAATACACCGACAAAGATGGCGTTGAGAAATTCGCCACCGAAATCCGTGCCGACACCATGCAGATGTTGGGCTCACGCCAGGGCATGGGCGGCGGCGGCGGTGGCGAAGACGGCGGCTACTCGCGCGAATCTTCGGGCGGCGGCGGTGGCGGTTATTCCCGTCCTGCAGCCCCGGCACAGCGCCCTGCAGCCGCTCCGGCAGCACGCCCAGCTGCAGCCCCCGCTCCGAGCGGTTTTGACGACATGGACGACGACATCCCGTTCTGAGTCAGACCTGCTCAGGCCAGCCAACCCGCTGATTGAAAGATCTGCGGGTTTTTTGTGGCTTGGACCATAATCGGGTTTTCAGATTTGAAACTGAAACGAAGCTTTGACGCGTGTTTCAAGTGCATGCGCTGATTCGCGGCCAAGTGGAGTGACAAAGCCTAGCCTGATGGGGACGGTTTGGGCCTCGTTGGCCGGCAAGCACCTGCAGGTTGAGGACTCAGTCGTTCATCAGGCTTTGCAAGCTGGGGCCGTTGGAGATGGCGGGTGAGGTAGGAGGAGACCAGCTCAGTCCTTCTTGCTGCGCCCATTGCTGCATTCGGCCATCGGCCATGCTTTGAGCGATGACTTGGTTGGTGACTTCCAGCAAACCCGAGGGGGCTGATGCCAAGGTCACGAAGCCCAGGTTCAATCCAATCGGGCGACGCACGGCCGCCAAGACAAAAGGCGTATCGGTATGCAGCAGCTTGTAGGCGTCGTAGGTGGACGTGGGCATCAGCAAGCTGTCAACGCGACCGCTTTCAAGTGCCGTCCAAGCGTTTTCGCGTTGGGACAAGGTGACCATTTGCTTGCGCAACACGCCTTGCCGGTAAACACTGATCAACGTTCCTGCCAATGTGCCGGTCACGGCACCCGGCCTGCGATCTTTCAGGTCTATCAACGTGTTGACGGGAGGCTGCTGGGGGCTTTGCACCACGCCGAATGTGTTGGTCTGGTAAGGCGCGCTGGCAACTAGTTCACCAAGAGCGATGAAGGGGCGATCGCGTTTGCGTTTGGCGCCGGGGTGGTCGGGCACGCGCGCATTGGGTCGCGTGGCAGGACCCAGGTCGGTTTTCAGCAAAGGAAAACCACTGACCAAGTCGCACAAACCCAAGGACAGCAAGGCGTTGACTTCTTGCGACAGGGTGGATTCTTTTTCGAATTCGGTTTCGAAGGAGACGATTTTGAGCTCACGGCCAGCGGCCTCGGCCACGGCTTGCGCCAAGCGGATGTCAAAACCTGTGGCCTTACCCCTGTGCACATTCGATTGCGGCGGGCTGTCTTCGCTGACGCAAACTTTCAGCGGCTCAGCCAATGCGTCGGTGCACATGCATAAGCTCAACATGGCGGGCAGCAGATGACGCCATTGCCAGCGCATGATTTTTCGGATTGACATCAAAGCTCCTTGCCGCCGCGAGAGCCAACATAGGCCCACAGCAGCTTGATTTGCTCGGGAGTCAATGCCTCTTTGAACGAAGGCATATTGCCTTTGCCGTTGGTGACGGAATTGAGGAAACGGTCTTGCTGATCGACTGGAAACTTGCGCAAGTCGTAGGTGGTGGTACCCGCATTGACCATGTTGCGGCCATGACACTGAGCACAAGTTCGATGAAACTGTTCGCGGCCTTGGTCTACGGCGGCAGAGGTAAAGCGGGATTCGGTTTGCGCATGGGCGGCCCCATTCAGGGCCGCCACACACACCAGTACAAACTGGAGTTTCTGCATCATCAGTTCAGGGCAAATGTCCAGACCGAACCGCCCGCTGGCACGTTGGCCATGCGTTCGTCACCCAACAATGCCCACACGCCACCGGCGCCAGAAAGCACAGTCACGTATTGCTTGCCTTTGTGCTCCCAAGTCACAGGCAGGCCGATGATGCCCGAGCTGGTCTGGAACTCCCACAGTTTTTTGCCGTTGGTCGCATCGACGGCCATGAACTCGCCCGTGGCTGCGCCGGTGAACACCAAACCACCACCTGTAGACAGCGTACCTGCCATGCTGGGTTGGCCGGGCCAGGCCATTTGCCATTTGCTCTTGCCCGTCATGGGGTCAATGGCGCTCAGGTAACCGTGAGGTGCATCTTTGGGCATGTTCACGCCACGGAAGTTCACACCCAGATACCACTCGCCCTTTTTGTATTCAGGCTTGGCAAACTGGTAGGGCCAGCTGATGTTGAGGGTGTTGGCATAGGCCAGACCCGTGGCGGGGTTCCAGGACATGGGTGTCCAGTTTTTGCCGCCGAGCACCGATGGGAAAACTTCTTCATCACCGCCTGCACGGATGCGCTTGGTGACTTCAGACTCAACTGGGCGTCCAGTGATCATGTCGATCTTGTCGGCCCAGTTGACCTTGACGTAGGGGTTGGCCGCCAGCAGTTTGCCGTTGGCACGGTCCAGCACATAGAAGAAACCGTTGCGGTTGGCCTGCGCCAGCACCTTGCGGGTCTTGCCCTCGATCTTCATGTCGACCAGCATGCCCACCTCGGTGGCGTCGTAGTCATAGGGGTCGTTGGGTGTGAACTGGTAGTGCCAGACCATTTCGCCAGTTTTGGGGCGAAATGCCACGACAGAGGCGATGTAGAGGTTATCTCCTTTGCGGGCTTCTGCGTTCCAGGGACCGCCGTTGCCGGTGCCCCAGTAAACCAAGTCCAGCTCGGGGTCGTAAGCGCCGGTCAGCCAGGTGGGCGCGCCGCCTTTCATGGCGGTGTCGCCAGGCCAGGTGTCTGCGCCTTTTTCATTGCCAGCTGCTGTGGTGTAGAAGCGCCAGAGTTTCTTGCCAGTGACCGGGTCCCAGCCGTCAATGAAGCCGCGTGTGCCGTACTCGCCACCTGCAATGCCGGTCATCAACACGCCATTGGCGATCAACGGGGCCGCCGTCATGGCTTGGCCTTCTTGGTAATCAGCCGCTTTGTTCTTCCACAGTTGTTTGCCGGTTTTGGCGTCAAGGGCCATCACATGGGCGTCGAGTGTGGTGCGGTAAATCTTGCCATCCAAAATAGCGGCGCCACGGTTCAAGATACCGCAGCAGGCCATCTTGAAGACGTCCTGAGGCAGTTCAATCTCGTGTTTCCACAGCTGTTTACCAGTCAGCGGGTTCAGGGCAACGGTCGTGTTGTGCGTGGTGACGTACATCACGCCGTCGTGCACGATGGGTTGGGATTCCTGACCTTGGGGGTTGTTCAGGCTGTAGGCCCACAGAGGTTGCAGTTTGCCCACGTTTTTGTTGTTGATCTGCTTGAGCGGGCTGTAGCGTTGGTTGTTGTAACCCATGCCATAAGTCAGCACGTCACCTGGGGTGGCCGCATCATTTTTGAGGGCATCGAGCCCTTGCGCTTGGGCACCTGAAAAAATCGCTGCGGCGATCAAGCCGCCGACGATCCGGCAATAAGAGGTCATGCATTGTCTCCGGTTGGGGATGTTGTTTTACAAGCCGTGCAACTGTCGTGCAAGGTGCCATCATGATTACTGGAGCAAGGTCTTTTTGCACGCCCGGGATTTCCCTGATAGGCAGTTGTTCTGTAATGGAACAACTTGGGTTGCGTTGTGTCATTCACAGGGTTGTATCGGTAGTTACCCGCTGGCTGTCTGGGGCGTGTGCTTGCAAACTGCGTGTTTTCTTGTTCAGGAAAGTGGTTCAGATGCTCATGCGAACGACGCAGTCGCCATCTGCCAATGTGAGCCTTAGCCCGGGCCAGTTGTTTGCCAGTACGCGCAACGAGCGCATTGAACGTGCCCGGCAGCTTTTTTTCAACGAAGGCGTGCGTCCAACAGGCTTGGTTGGTGAAGCGGTGATCCAGTCATGGCTGCGATGCGTTTCGGATCGCCAAGATGCGCGCCAAGTCTTGGCGTTCAATGCAGTCTCTTACAGCCGCATGCACGCCGCGCTGGCTCGCAACGAGGAGCTGCTGGCCGTGGCGCGGCATGAATTGCAGAGCATGGAGACGGCCCTGTCGGGTATTGAGTGCCGCGTGTTGTTGACCGACGGTCACGGGGTGATCGTGCACGGTACGCACAACCCGCTGGCCGCCCATGAACCCTTGTTGCGCCAAGCCACCCGGGTGGGCGTCAATTTGGCGGAAGCCCGCATGGGCACCACCGCGCCGGGCATCACCACCCACTCGGGTCAAGCCTGCACGGTGAGTGGCGCCGAACACTACTTTGATTGTTTACAAACCCTAGAGTGCGCAGCCGCGCCCATCCGCAACGTGAAGGGGCAACTGGCGGCCGTGCTTGACATCACGGTGGAAGGGCGCAGCTTCAACTTCGATGCGGCCTCGATCGTTGGCGTGTACGCCACCGCCATTGAAAACCGTTTGCTGATGGCGCAATCGCGTGAGCATGTGGTTTTGCGTTTTCAGGCCAGCCCCGCGTTGTTGGCCACCCCCATGGAAGCGCTGGCGGGCATCACGGCCAGCGGCCAGGTGGCTTGGCTCAACACGGCGGCTTCTCGGTTGCTGGGGGTGCCAGCCTTTGGTGTGGGGCGTGACTTGCTGCCCCTGCTGGGCATGGAACTGACTGCGGTGCTGGCCATGATGCGCCAATCGAGTGTGGTCTCGATCCGGTTGCCCAATGGGCTGGGGGTGTGGGCTCAAGCTTCCATGCAAGGTGCGGACGGCATTGATTTTGATCATGCGAAGGCGTGGTCGTCGGCGCTTGCGCCGACGGTCTCTGCCCCAGCGCCAGCCCCGCTGGCCGCAGCGGCTGACTCAGAGGTGCTGCCCGGTCCCGATCAGGGTGACCAAGCGTCAAGCCCTGCCAGCCTGAGCGAGCATCACCAGCACTTGATTGACCGCACGCTCGAAGAATGCAGCGGCAACATTTCTCGTGCTGCCCGGGCACTGGGCGTTTCACGCGGCTTGCTTTATCGGCACCTGCGCCAACGGCCGGGCGGTGATCGCCTAGTGTCGTCCAGTTAGCGTGCTTACAAGGCGAAGTCGTAGGCATGGCGGCGCAGAACGACAATATGGTATTGCAATTCCTTACCCTATCGAACGCATGCTGAAATGGCTTAAATCCTGGGCGCGCCAAGTCAAGCAAGACGTGGTCGCAGTTTATTTTGCAGCGCGCGACCCGCGCACGCCGTTGCTGGCGCGTGTGTTGGCTTTGTTGGTGGCCGCTTATGCGCTCAGCCCGATTGACCTGATCCCTGATTTCATTCCTGTTGTGGGTTATCTGGACGACCTGATCATTGTCCCGCTGGGCTTGTTGGCAGTGATCCGTTTGTTGCCACCCTATGTGTTGGCCGCATCACGCGCCCGCGCAAGCGCCGAGCTGGCTCGGCCGCGCAGTCGGATTGCTGCCGCGTGCTTTGTGCTGGCATGGCTTGCGGCGGGGGGCTGGCTGGTGCATCACGCCTGGTCTTTGGAGTGGTTCTCGGCGGGCTGAAAACCAGCACCCACAGACGACGGTCATCGCTGCGGACTTGGGCGGGATTTTTTCCCTGTCACAGGCGAGCCCTCTCCCCTAAAGTGATGCATCAATCAATGGCCAGTGATCTGCTGGTCTGTAACCGTGGAAATGGCGGAGACAAATGGTGTGCAACGTGCGGCTTTCATGGGGACCACTGGCCTGGGTGTTGGCGATGGGGTGCGTTGGCCAGGCAGCGTGGGGCCAAACTCAAACGGCGCAGCCGCAGGTGGTGAGCGTGATCTCTTCCTTGCCCTTGCCCGGTGTGGACCAGCCGCTGTCTGAAATCGCAGCCGCCGTGCAAACGGCCACTGGCGCACAAATCGATGCCAGTCAGGCCGCCGATCTTGCCAGCTTCATGGACCAACACTTAGGTGGCGTGCATGTCAACGCAGTTCAGGGCAACCCCTTCCAGATGGATGTGAGCTACCGGGGGTTCAGCGCATCACCTTTGCTTGGCACGCCCCAGGGCCTGTCGGTTTACATGGACGGCGTTCGAGTGAACCAGCCCTTTGGCGATGTTGTGAGCTGGGATCTGGTGCCGCGAAGCGCCATCGGCAGTCTCACACTGATGCCCGGCTCCAACCCCATGTTTGGCTTGAACACCTTGGGGGGTGCTTTGTCAGTTCAGACCAAATCGGGGCTCACGCACCCAGGCACTTCCGTCACGGGCACGCTGGGCCAGTTCGGGCGGCGTTCGGCCGAGTTCGAGCACGGTGGGCGCAACGAGCAGGGGCTTCACTGGTTCGTTACCGGACAGGCCTACAACGAAGCGGGCTGGCGCGATGCCTCGCCTTCGCAGGTGCGCCAGCTGTTCGGCAAGCTGGGCTATAAAAGTGGTGACACCGAAGTGGCACTGTCCCTTTCGCACGCTGACAACGCGCTCACCGGCAACGGCATGCAAGAGTTTCGCATGCTGGCGCATGACCGCAGCAGCGTCTACACCCAGCCTGACCAGACCAACAACCTGGCTACGCAGGTCAATCTCACGGCCAAACACGCGTTCAGCGATGAATTGGTTTTTTCAGGCAATGCCTATGCCCGCACCGTGAGCACCCGCACCGTCAATGGCGACGTCAACGACAGATCGCTCGACCAAGCGGTCTACCAATTGAGTGCAGCAGACCGCACCGCACTGCGCCAGGCAGGCTACGCCAACTACCCCAACAGCCCCAGCGGGGCCAGCGTCAGTAACACGCCTTTTCCCATGTGGCGGTGCATCGCACAGGCCTTGCAAGCCGATGAGCCCGCTGAGAAATGCACGGGCATGCTCAACCGCACCTACACGTCGCAAAGCAACCACGGTTTTGCTGGCCAGTGGATTTGGCTCGCACCACTGGCTGGTCAGCGCAACCAGTTGACCGGTGGTTTGGCTTACGACAGCAACCGCACCCGTTTTCAACAACTGGGCGAGCTAGGGTACATCAACCCCAACCGCAGCGTGACCGGGGTGAAAGCGTATGGCGACGGTGTGACCGGTGGCAATGTGGACGGGAAGGCTTTTGACAACCAGGTAGACCTGCGCGGTCAATCTACCACATGGAGCTTGTACGCCAGCGACACCTTGTCGTTGGCCGAGCGCTGGCACCTGACGCTGTCAGCGCGCTACAACCACACCCATATCCGCAACAACGACCAAATCCGCCCTGGCGGGGACGCCGGATCGCTGGATGGCAACCAAGTGTTCAGTCGCTTGAACCCAGCACTGGGCTTGGCCTTTGCATTGAGCCGTGATGTTAGTGCGTATGCGGGCTACAACGAGGGAAGCCGTACCCCCACCTCGACCGAGTTGGGATGTGCCGATCCGGCCAGTCCCTGCAAACTGCCCAACGCCATGGCCGGTGACCCACCGCTGCGCCAAGTGGTCACCCGCACCTGGGAAGCGGGCTGGCGCGCCAAAGTGTCAGACCGCACCCAATGGACGGCAGGCGTGTTCCGTGCGGTCAGCACAGACGATATTTTGTTTGTCGCATCGGATACACAAAACGGGTTTGGGTACTTCCGCAACTTTGGACAAACCAGGCGTCAGGGCTTGGAGCTGGGCGTGCAAAGCCGTCAGAGCGACTGGGCATTTGGCGGCCACTACACCTGGCTTCAAGCGACATACCAAAGCCCTGAAACATTGGGTGGCTCGGCCAACAGCAGCAGCGATGCGAGCGCACCGGGTCTGGAGGGCCGCATCGCCGTGCGCCCCGGCGATGCGATCCCGCTGATTCCCCGGCACATCCTCAAGCTCCATGCCGACCACCAAATCAATGCGGCCTGGCGTGTTGGCACCAGCATGGTGGCCACCAGTGGCATGGTGGCACGGGGCAATGAAAACAACTTGCACCAGCCCGATGGCCTGAATTATTTGGGCTCAGGCCGCACCCCTGGGTATGCGGTGTTCAACCTTCATGTCCGCTACCAGCCCCGTATTGACAGCACTTGGACGCTCAACATCGCCAACCTGTTCAACACCGAGTACGCCACCGCAGCACAGCTGGGTGCCACGGCATTCAGCGCCAATGGCCAGCAGTTTGTGGCGCGGCCTTATGCCAAAGTCGGCAACGACTACCCCTTGCAAAACTCGATGTTTGTGGCCCCAGGCGCCCCCCGCACCGTCTGGCTGAGTCTGCGCCAGCGCTTTAACTGACAGCGCGGGCGATGATGTGGTGGCGTTGTGCCAGGTGCACCAGCGCCGCTGAAGTGGTTGCACCCAGTTTGTCCCTGATCTGGGTTTGGTTGTTGGACACGGTTTTGAGACTCAGGTTGAGGAGCTGTGCGCATTCGGCGGCGGTGTGACCCAATGCCAGCAAACGCCAAATTTCAAGCTCGCGCAGCGTCAGGCTGGCCACACGATTCGCGCTGTCGTCTTTGGCCTCGCGCAGCCAACCGGGTGGCAAGTCTTCGCTCAGGTAAGGTTGCCTCGCCATTGAATCGCGCACGGCCTGCACCAGGTTGTCGGGCGGTGCGTTTTTGGTGACAAAACCCATGGCCCCGCCTTCGAGAGCGCTGCGCACCAAAGTCTGGCTGTCGTACATGCTGCACATCAACACCCGGGCCAAGGGGTCGCGCAGGCGGATTTTGCGCAGCAGCTCCAGCCCGCCTGTGCCGGGCATCGCGACATCAGAAACGGTGACGTCGGGCTGGTGAGCAACAAACGCGGCGTAGCCCTCTTGACCAGAGGCGACTTGCGCCACTACCGTTATGCCATCGGCTTGTTCCAACAGCCGCGAATAACCGGCGCGCACCACCGGATGGTCATCCACCAGCAGCACGCGGATCATGAGTTCTCTTCTTTCAAGAGCCGGTCCAAAGGCAAGGTGGCCAGCACCCGCACGCCGGGCCCTGCGTCTTGCCAAGCAATGTCGCCGTGCAGGCTGGCCACACGCTCACGCATCCCTATGCAGCCGAGACCGGATACAGGCAAGCCTTCAGCGGGCATGCCACAGCCGTTGTCTTCGATGCACAGCCGCAGCGTGTCGCTTTGCAAGACCACAGAAACCTGCACTTGTGTGGCATCCGCATGCCGGGCCACATTGGTCAGTGCTTCCTGGGTGATGCGGTACAGGCTGATGCTGGCGTCATCATGCAGTGCAACGGGCAGGTGCTTGACCACAAAGGCGCAAGGCACACCACATTGCCCTTGCCAGCTGTTGCACAGCTCGTGCAAAGCGCTCTCCAAGCCCAGGCTGTCCAGTTGTGCCGGTCGCAGCCGGGTCAGCATGTCGCGCGCCAGGCGGTGCATGCGCTGTGCTACGGCATCCACGCGTTGCGCTGCGCTGACCACTTGCTCGGGTTGCGTATGTGCGGCCTTGGCGATGTAAGTGGCCTCAATGCGCAATGCAGTGCAGGCCTGGCCTACCTCGTCATGAAGGTCACGCGCCAGCAATCGGCGTTCGTCCTCTTGTGCAGTGAAAAGGCTCTGGGTCAAGTCGCGGTTATGGGTCAGCAATTCAGACACGCGGGCTTGTGCGGCTTTGCGCTCGGTCAGCTCGGCTTGGGCATCGCCCACGCGCCGCCAAGCAAACCAGGCCAGACTCAGCGACAAGACCAGCAGCGTAATCGGCAATTCATCCAGCTGTAAGGCTTCGTGTTGTCGCATCCAAGGCACCAGCCGCTCGGACAACTCCAGACGGGACGTCAGCAGGGCAAAGCCCAACACCACGGCCATTACGCGGGCGGCATCGCGCCATGGCCGTGAGCTCGCGTTGCGCAAATGAACGCCCATCGTTGCCAAACCTCAAGCCTTGGGGTTTGGCGCAGCTTGCGATGCATGCCACATCCGTAAGAACACACCATCACGACGCAGCGCATGCCAAAAGGCTGCGGCCACATGCAAGGCAAGCACGGTCATGAACACATAAGAGGCCCCCGCGTGCACGCAGCCCAAAAGCGCTTTCAGATCGGAATTGGCTTGCCACAGTCGGGGCAACTGGGTGCCAAAAAACTTGATCGGGTAGGGCGTCAAGCTGGACCCCAAAAAACCACTCAGCGGCATGCCCAGCATGCAGGCATACAGCAGGGCATGAGAGGTGCCCGCGACCCGTTGTTGCCAGCGCGACATTGCTTGGGGCAGTTGTGGTCGTGCATGGGTGAGCCGCCACAGACCGCGCAGCACGATCAGCAGGCCCAACACCAGGCCCACCGATTTGTGCCAGTTGAACCATTCGGCACGCAGCCCTGTCGGCGTCTTTGGGATGCCCTCCATCCAGAGGCCCAAAGCCAATTGGTAGATCAGGCCGATGGCCAACAGCCAGTGCAAGGCGATGGCCACCCGGTTGTAGCCCAGGCCGGTGGTGTTGGCTGCTGCTGCGTTGTCCGGCTGTTCAGTCAAGTGGTTCATTGGGGCAGTGTTCGGTTTGTCGGCGCGAGATCATTGTGGATCAATTGGCTGCGGTGCCCCAGGGCAGTTTGCCTACCGCGATGCTTTTGAGTGATTCGAAAGTCTGAGCGTCCACCACGCCCACGGCGTGGCTGCGGCCTGCCGCAACATAGAGCTTTTTACCATCGCGGCTGATGGCCATGTTCCATGGGCGCTGGCCCACAGTGGCTTTGGCCACCACGGTGAAGCTTTGGGTGTCCACCACGGCCACGTTGGCATCACCGCCGTTGCTCGCAAACAGCCATTGACCGCTCGGGTGCATGGCCAGGCCGTTGGTGCGCACGCCCACGGACAAGCGGCCTTTCACGCTGAGTGTGGGGATGTCGATGGCCACCAACAGGTTGTCTATTTCAGCGGCCACGTAAGCGGTGCGGCCATCAGGGCTGAAGCTGATGCCTCTTGGCCGTTGGCCTACGCGCACCGAACCGGTTTGGCGGCGTGTGGCCACATCCACCACGTCGAGTTGGTCGGCGTCTTCAGCCGAGACCAAAAGCATCTTTCCGTCGGGGCTGAACACTGCATGCTCAGGATTTTTGCCTTTAACCGGGATGTTGGACTCAACCTTGAAGCTGCTGGTGGACACCAGGCTCACGCTGTTGCTGTCTTCATTGGCGATGGCCAACCACAGGCCATCGGGTGAGCAGTTCACGGCCTCGGGGGAGTTGCCCAAGGTGAGCGTCTTCACAATCTTATGGGTGCGGGTGTCGATGGCTTGCAACTGTGATTGGTGTTGGTTACTCACATACAGGTGCGGGTCATGGGCGCAGGTGGCCAAACCCCGGGGCTTGCCGCCCGTTGCAATGGTGGCCACGACTTGGTCGGTGTGGGAATCGATTACCGAGACATCGCCGCTGCCTTCGTTGGTGACAAAGATTTGGTCGCTGGCGTTGGCCAACGAGGACAGCGCAAAGCCAATGCTGATGAACAGGAAAAAATGAGGCAGTTTCATGGGGGCAACATCTCGGGCAGGGTCGGTCATAGGGGCTGGCGTTTTGGCAAGCGCGGCAGCCAACAGCGGTGCGGAGGCGCTGAACGCTTCGCACCACTGTAAAGCAAAAGAAGTTCTCGCCAGACACCTCGCAGACAGGGGAAATCCTCCTGTAAAAACAAGCAGTAGGGGCTGCGTTGACTTGGCAGTCCCAAAGATCTGCGGGTTTTTTGTTATTTGGCCGCCGGGTCCAACCCAGTGCTGCGCACAATGTCAGCCACGGCCGCAGACGTGAAAAAGCGGACCAGTTGCTTGGCCGCTTCAGCTTGCTCGGCGCCTTGCACCAGCGCCGACGAGAAGAAGATGGTTTGCTGCACAGCTTCGGGCAAAGTGCCCACGAAGTCGAGTTCCTTGAAGTAGATCAGCTCGCTGACTTGCTGAAAGCCCAGCTCGGCGTCGCCCCGTGCGACCACCGCACCCACGCGTTCGCTCATGATCTTTTTGGCGGTTTTCTGCATCTGCTCGGCAATGCCCAGCTTGGGGAACAGCTCAGTAGACAGGTAGGTGCCGCTGGCGCTGGCCGAGTAGGCCACCGACTTGGCGTTGAGCAGAGTCTGCTTGAGGGCTTCGACAGAGCTGATGTCGGGTTTGGGCGTGCCCTTGCGCACGGCCACGCCGATTTGCGAACGCGCCAGGTCCACGCGGCTGCCGGGCACGAGCTTGCCGTCTTTCATCAGGGCTTCGAGGCCGCCTTCGGACAGGATCACCAAATCGAACTTTTCGCCTCGCGCAAAGCGGCTGGGGATGGCGTCGGGCGCGTTGCCAATGGACGCACCGAACGCGCTGATGACCTTGTGGCCGCTGGCCGCTTCGTAGATGGGCACCAGCTTTTTATAGGCCTCGGTGAACGCGCCCGAAGTGATGACGCGGATTTCGGTGGCTTGTGCAGCCAAGGACGCGAAGGCCAGCAGGGCGCTGGCGAGCAGGTTGCGGCGGGTGACGGCGTTGTGCAGGGTCATGTCGTGTCTTTGGGCAGTGGGTCAATCGACTGTGATCTTGCGGTCGCGGATCACGCGGCCCCAGGTGGCGGTTTCCTTGGCCATGTATTTGGCAAACTCATCGCGGGTGCTGGGCTGGGGTGTCAGGCCGTGGCTGTTGAGTTGTTCGATCACTTCGGGGTTCTTGAGCACCTTGACCAACTCGGTGTTCCAGCGGTCCAAAATGGCTTGTGGCACTTTGGACGAGGCCACAAAGGCATACCAGTTGGTGGCGGAAAAGCCGGGGAAGCCCGACTCGGCGATGGTCGGAATTTTAGGGAAGGCGCTCAAGCGCATGGTGCCCGTGCTGGCCAAAGGGACCAGCTTGCCGCTTTCGATGTGTGGCAAGGCGGTGGACAGGGTCGAGTAATAAGCCGCCACGCGACCACCGATCATGTCTTGCATGGCAGGCGCGCCACCCTTGTAGGGCACATGCACGGTGTCGATGTTGGCCATGTCGTTGAGCAATTCGCCGGCCAGGTGTGATGCCGAGCCCGCACCGGTCGATGCGAAATCGAGCTTGCCGGGGTTCTTTTTGGCGTAGGCAATGAATTCAGCAAAGGTCTTGATGCCGATCTGGTTATTCACCACCAGGATGTTCGGGAAGTTCACACCCATGGTGATGGGCGAGAGGTCTTTCACCGGGTCATAGGGCAGCTTCATCATGTGCGGCGCAATCGTCAGCGGACCGACCGAGCCAAACAAAATGACGCTGCCGTCCGCTGGCCCTTGGGCCGCAAACTGGTGCGCAATGTTGCCACCAGCGCCTGCTTTGTTGTCGATCACGACCGTGGCACCAATGTTCTCGCCCAGCTTCTTGGCGATGATGCGCGCGCCCGTGTCGGCCGCACCGCCCGCTGCAAAGCCGACCACCATGCTGATGGTCTTCTTGGGTGGGAAGGTTTGAGCCGAGGCATTCAAGCCGATGCAGGCCAGGGCCACGCAGGCCATGGCCTGGAGTGTGTTGCGTTTTGTCATGCGGTTCTCCTCGGTGTTCAGTCGCTGCCCAGCCCGATGGGGTTGGGTTGTCGTTTCTCGACGGCATGGCGCAGCAAAGATGCTGTGCGGAAAATGCCGTGGGCAAATTTGTTGTAAGGCAAGGTGGCAAACAAGGCCATCACGGCGCCCAAGTGCACTGCCAACCAGGTGGGCATCGACGTGTGACCCCGCGCCAGCCACAGGCCCAGGCCGCTCACGCTGATCAGGAACAGAAGCGCGATGAAGCCCAGATCCATCGGTTTTTGCGCGGCGTCGCCTTGTTCAGGGTGGCGCTGCAGGTTCAGCTTGAGCAGGCCGACTGTGCCCATGGCCAGACTGATGCCGCCCACCACGCCCAGCAGTTTGGGCAGGCTGGGCAGGTCATAGGGCGCGGGCAGGTTCAGCGCGTAGTGGTAGAGCGTGGCCACGCTGGTGGCGGCAAAGCACAGCACGAAACCATAGAAGGTCAGGTGGTGTGCGCGTTTGCGCGACAGTGTGAAGGCATCGTCTTCGTTGTTGCAGCCTTCGCCATGGCCACCATCCAGGTACTTCAGGCGCAGCACATCGTGCGTGGCTTCTGCGGCCGCTGGCGTGGTGAGCGCTGCACCGCTGGTGGCTGGGGTGATGTCTTGCCAGAAGCGTCGCACACCCATGCCCAGGGCCAGCACCGCGAAGAGGAACACCGGGGCAAACAGGCTCACCAGCAGGTTGTGCGGGAAGATGCTGTAGAAGTTGCTGATGCCTGTTGTGTTCGTCTGCCCCTGCTGCGCCAGCCACAAGAACAGCGCCAAGCCCGCAGCCAGTGCCAGGCTGAGCGTGAGCCCGTTGCGCTGGTACAGCTGACCCAAGGGCGCTGGCCAGGCGTAGTGCGCGTAAGTTTGGCCACGCACCTGCGCCATGACTTTGGGGATGTTCACCGCAAAGTCGTGCGGTGGTGCGTACTGGCAGGCGTGCAAGCAAGCGCCGCAGTTGTGGCAAAGGTTGGCCAGAAAGTGAATATCGGCCTGCGCAAACGAGAGGCGTCGCGTCATGGCCGGGAAGACCGCGCAAAAGCCTTCGCAATATCGGCAGGCATTGCAGATTTGCAACTGCCGCGCGGTTTCGCTCTCGGCTTCGGTGGGTGCCCATTGGCCGTTGGCCAGCGCCTTGGCTTCTTGTGTGAGCTGTTGCAGCGTGCTCATGCCGGTGCTCCTTGACGGAGTGCAGCCTGGGCCGCTTGCGTGCCCGCGATGCGGCCAAAGGCGGTGCCGATCGACATGCCCACACCTGCGGTGTAGCCCTTGCCCAGCACATTGCCCGCCATCATTTCGCCCGCCACGAACAGGTTGTCGCTGGGCACGCCGCCAAAGCGCACGGCCGAGGTTTCGTCAGTTTCCAGCCCCAGGTAGGTGAAGGTCACACCGGGCCGCACCGCATAGGCGTAGAACGGGCCAATGTCGATGGTGCGTGCCCAATGGGTCTTGGCCGGACTCACGCCTTCGGTGTGGCAGTCGTCCAGGGTCGTGTGGTCAAAGGTGCCGGGGCGGCATGCCGCGTTGTAGTCGTTCAGGGTTTGCATGAAGGTGTCCACATCCAAGCCGATTTTTTGGGCCAGTTCGGGCAAGGTGTCGGCTTTGACGCCGTCGAACACCGGGGGCATGAAGCGCCCAATGGCCTTGCTGTCGATGATCGAGTAAGCCGTTTGTCCAGGTTGTTGGGCCACCAGGCGGCCCCAAATCGCGTAGCGCTTGGGCCAGAAGTCTTCGCCCTCGTCGTAAAAACGCTGGGCCTCGGTGTTGACCACCACGCCCAGCGACACGCAGTCGATGCGGGTGCAAATGCCGCCGTCGTAGAGCGGCGCGCGGGCGTCGATCGCCACCATGTGCGCCTGCGTGGCGTCGCCGATCGGGTCAGCGCCTTGCGCCAGCATGTGCTTGAGCAGCACGCCCTGGTTGAAGCGGGTGCCCCGGATCAAAAAGTTGTCGGCAGGCCATTCGCCGCGCTCGTTCTGGCCCCAGGCTTCGCGCAGCCACTCGCGGTTGGACTCAAAGCCCCCGGCGGCCAGCACACAGGTTTTGGCGGTGATGCGCTCGTTGCCGACCCAGGCGGCCACGAAGCGGCCGTTCTCGATTTCGAGCCGCTCCACAGGTGCGTTGTAGCGGATTTGCACGCCGAGTTTTTCGGCGCTGCGGTAGTAAGCGTTGACCAGGGCCTTGCCCCCGCCCATGAAAAAGGCGTTGGTGCGGGCCACATGCAGCGCGCCCGACAGCGGGGGCTGGAAGTGCACGCCGTGTTGTCGCATCCAATCGCGGCAGGTGCTCGACGCCCGAATGGTCAGGCGGGCCAGTTTTTCGTTGGTGATGCCCCCTGTGACCTTGAGCAGGTCTTGCCAGAATTCTTCTTCGGGGTAGGCGTCCACCAGCACATCTTGCGGGGCATCGTGCATGCAGCGCAGGTTGCGGGTGTGGCCCGAATTGCCACCGCGCCACTCGCGGGGGGCGGCTTCGAGCAGCGTCACGCTCGCGCCCGCTTCGGCGGCCATCAGGGCCGCGCACAAAGCGGCATTGCCGCCGCCAATCACCAGCACGTCGGTGCCCATGTCACATCCTTGTTTGTCTTTTCAGGGCGCAGTGTCGGTGAAACGCCTGAATTTGTGAAATGAAATATTTACGCAAATTATTGCGTTTTTCGCATCAATCTTATCGGCGGCGTTTGCCGAAGTGGGTCAAGGTCAGTTGGTGAAAGTTTTCTGCCGCCAGCGACAGGCTGGGCTGCTTGCGGCGCAGCAGGGTCACGCGCCGCTTGACCACCGGGCCGGTCAGCGGAATTTTGACCACATGGGGTCGGTCGCCATTTTCAAAGGTGGACGACGGCAAGATGGCGCAGCCCACACCTGCGGCCACCAGGTTGATGGCGGTGGCGTGGTGCTGCACCTCGTAGTGGCCGCTCAGTCGGATGCCGCGCTGGCCCAGTTGGTAGTCCAGGAACATGCGGGTGGCCATGAAGCTGCTCACCACAATCAGGTCCACGCTTTGCAGGTCGGTCCAGCTGACCGTGCGCCTGTCTTGCAGCGCATGGGGGGTGGGACACAACAAGGTCAGCGGGTCTTCAAACAGCGCCACTTCCTGCAGTTCGGCGTGCGGCTCGCCGTTGATGGCGATGCCCAATTCGGCCTGCCCGTCCAGCACGGCGGCACGCACATCGTGCGAGGACGCGTCCAGCAGCCGCAAAGTGTTGCCCGGGCTTTGCTGGGCGTAAGTGCGGATGAGCTCTGGCAACACATGGGTCGTGAGCGAGGGCACGCAGGCCAGCGTGAAGTGACCGCCGCTGGCTTGTGCTTTGTCGCGCACGCGGGCCAGTGTGCGGGTGGCGTCCAGCACCAGATGCCGGGCCTGCGGCAAAAAGTCGCGGCCCGTGGCGGTGAGTTCCACCTTCCGGGTGGTGCGGTCCAGCAGCCGGGTGTCCAGCAAGCCCTCGAGTTTTTGGATGCGCCGAGTCAGCGCGGTTTGCGTCAGGTGCAACTGCTCAGCGGCTTTGACGAAGCTGCTGAATTCCGCCACGCAAACAAAAGCCTGGAGGCCATCAAAGTCGATTTTCAAGCGTGGCCCCAGTGCTGTCTCAGGCGTGGGGGATAGCGGCAGAGATCACGCCGCCGCCCAGGCACACATCGCCGTCGTAGAGCACGGCGCTTTGCCCGGGCGTCACGGCCCATTGGGCATCTGGGAACTGCAACTCGAACGCGGCTGCCATGTGGCCATCTGACCCGGCGAGCAGTTGGCAAGGCGCATCGGCTTGGCGGTAGCGCGTTTTGGCGGCGTATGGGCCGCAAGCCGGAGGCTCACCTGCGCACCAGCTGGCGTCATCGGCCAGCAGCGCGGGCGAGAGCAGCCAGGGGTGGTCGTGGCCTTGCACCACCCACAGCGTGTTGTGCGCCATGTCTTTGCGGGCCACAAACCAAGGGGTGTGTTCACCCGCGCCTTTTTGCGCTCCTTTGGCCTTGATGCCGCCAATGCCCAAGCCCTGGCGCTGGCCCAAGGTGTAGAAGCTCAGACCCACATGCTGGCCGATGGTGCGGCCGGTCGGGTCCTTGATCGGGCCGGGTTCTTTGCTGATGTAACGGTTCAAAAATTCACGGAATGGGCGCTCGCCGATGAAGCAGATGCCGGTGGAGTCTTTTTTCTTCGCGTTGGGCAGGCCGATGTCTTCGGCAATGCGGCGCACTTCGGTTTTGTGCAGCTCGCCCACCGGGAACAAGGTCTTGGCCAGCTGCGCTTGGTTCAGGCGGTGCAAAAAGTAGCTTTGGTCTTTGGAGGGGTCCAGGCCTTTGAGCAGTTCGTGGCGGCCCGTCTGTTCATTGAGCCGAACGCGGCAGTAGTGGCCGGTGGCGATCTTTTCTGCCCCCAGGCGCATGGCGTGGTCCAGAAACGATTTGAACTTGATCTCGGCATTGCACAGGATGTCGGGGTTGGGCGTGCGCCCGGCTTGGTATTCGCGCACAAATTCCGAAAACACCCGGTCCTTGTAATCGGCTGCGAAATTGACGTGTTCGATTTCAATGCCCAGCACATCCGCCACGGCGGCGGCATCGACGAAATCGATGTTGGAAGAGCAGTATTCGCTGTCATCGTCATCTTCCCAATTTTTCATGAAGATGCCGATCACCTCATAGCCTTGTTGCTTGAGCAGGTGAGCGGTGACAGCGGAATCGACGCCGCCGGACAGGCCGACGACCACACGGGGTTTGGAAGACATGGTGCGATTATCCCGTTTGTTGGAAAGTGCGAAAATCCCGCGACTCCCATCGATCGACATGACTGCACCTCACTCCCTGCGCCAAATCTTCAGGATGATCCTGAATGACGCTGCGCGCGGTTTGTTTTTGGTGACGCACAGTGGCCTGGCCATGGTGGGCCTGGCCGCAGCGGCTGCGGTAATGGCTTTGTGGCTGAAGCCGCAGTGGTTGAATGCGACCGAAACATTTGTCTTGAGTTGGCTGCGTGAGCAGCAGGTGTTGGTGTCCTGGTTGCCCGAGAACCGGCTGGATCGCGCCACGGCGGTGGATTTGCGTGAATTGCCCCCCAAGCAAGCCGCCGTGGCAGAGTGGCTGGCGCGCAAGTACCGCGTCGCCCCCGAGCCACTGGCCGCGCTGGTGGTCGAGGCCCAAGTCTTGTCCAAGTCGTCCAAATTGCCCCCGAACCTGATCCTGGCCGTGATGGCCGTGGAGTCGAATTTCCACCCCTACATTCAGAGCCAAGCAGGTGCCCAAGGCCTGATGCAGGTGATGACCGGCATACACACCAAGCGCTACGAGGCCTATGGCGGCAACATGGCCGCTTTCGATCCCCGCACCAACATGCGCGTGGGAGTGGCGGTCTTGGTCGATGCCATCAAGCTCAAGGGGGGCTCGGTCGATGAAGGCCTCAGGTTCTACTTGGGTGGGGACGCCGTCACCGAGGACGGCGGTTACGTGGCCAAGGTGCTGTCCGAGCAAGCCCGCCTGGACCAGGTGGCTGCGGGCGTGAAGCTGCCTGTGCAGTGACCCTGCCGGTTTGGCATGGGCAGGCCCCAAGCGCTGTGGGCCCTTACAGGCGACTGAAGAACACCCCACTCATCACCAGCCCGGCTGCGATGACCAAGCGGCGCACCCACACCACGGGCAGGCGCTGCGCCAGCCGCGCGCCCAGCCAGCCGCCCAAGGTGGCCCAAGCCATCATCCACAGCGCTTGAGGCCAGACAATCGCGCCCGCAGCGGCAAAGGCGATCACCGACAGCAGTGACAGCACCAGCGAGTTGAGGTTCTTCAAGGCGTTGACGGTGGACAGGCGCGATTCGCCTGACAGGGTGTAGAGGGCCATCAGCAAAATGCCCAGTCCGCCATTGAAGTAACCACCGTAAATGGCCACCAGCAGCAGTCCTGGCTGACGCAGATTGGGGTGGCCTTGCCCGTGTCCCAACGCCGACAACCGTGGGCCCAGCGCAAACAGCGTGGTGGCCACCAACAGCAGCCACGGCACGATGCCAGAGAAAAGCCGGGCAGGGGTGATCAGCAGCAGCGCCGCACCGATGAGTCCACCCAGGGCCGCCGTGAGCATTTCCCGGCGCAGAAGGGGCGGCGGTAACTCGCGCAGTTGGTCCTTGAAGCCCAGGGTGCTGCCCAGGTAGCCGGGGCTGACGGCCATCGCACTGGTGGCATTGGCCGCCAGTGGTGGCACACCCGCAAACACCAGGGCGGGAAACGTGAGGAAGCTGCCCCCGCCAGCGATGGCGTTGAGCACACCCGCGCCCAATGCGGCCACGCCGGTCAAGGCCCAGCTGCTGCCAATCTCGGGGATCATGCAGATGCAGGCAGAGGGGGCAATGCCATCACGGCGGCATCGGTGTAGATCAGCTCCAGCGGGTAACGTTGTCCAGCCAAGTGGTCTTCGATGCAGCGCAACACCAGCGGGCTGCGGTGGCGGTCGGCACTGGCGCGCACTTCGGTGGGCGTCATCCAGACGGTGCGCACGATGCCGTCGTCCAGTGCGCGTTCGGGCTGGAAAGCGCCCAGATCGCCACAAAAGGCCATGCGCAAATAGGTGATGTCTTCGCCCGTGGCAGGGCGCTGAAATCGCGACAAGTACACCCCCACCAAGGCGGTCGGCTTGAAGGGGTGCGCTGTTTCCTCCAGGGCTTCGCGGGCGCAGCCGTCAGCCGGGGACTCGCAAGGGTCCAAGTGCCCGGCAGGGTTGTTCAGGCGCAGACCCTCTTGGGTGTGTTCCTCGACCAGCAGGTAGCGGCCATCGCGTTCGATGATGGCGGCCACAGTGACATTGGGTTTCCAGCGTGTGTCCATGGCGTGATTATCCTGAAATGCCGGTGGTGTTCCATCCGGTCTGACGCTGAGGCGTCAGTCCGTTGGGGTTGAAATTTGTCACAATGGCCGTTGGCGACTTCATTGTCGGTACTTTCGAGGCCAAGCCCGAAAGCTCACCCACCACCATCCAGGAGACAGCACCATGCGCATCGGCGTGCCAAGAGAGATTTACCCCGGTGAAAAACGGGTGGCCACTGTGCCCGATGTGGTGAGCAAGCTCATCAAACTGGGTTTTGATGTGGTGGTCGAGGGCGGCGCGGGCGAACTCGCCGACCTGTCTGACGGTGCCTATGTGCAAGCCGGTGCCACGATCGCGCCAAGCGCTGCAGAGCTCTGGCGCGCCAGCGACATCGTCTTCAAGGTGCGTGCGCCCACGGCCTCCGAAGTGGCGTTGATGCACGCAGGTCAGACGCTGATCGGCTTTTTGTGGCCCGCCCAAAACCCCGATCTGATGCAGCAGCTCGCGGCCCAAAAGGTCACAGCACTGTCGATTGACGCACTGCCCCGCACGCTCAGCCGCGCCCAGAAGATGGACGCGCTGACTTCGATGGCCGGTGTCAGCGGCTACCGCGCTGTGGTCGAGGCGGCCAACGCCTTTGGCCGTTTCTTCAATGGCCAGATCACGGCCGCAGGCAAAGTGCCCCCGGCCAAGGTGTTCATTGCCGGTGCTGGTGTGGCCGGCTTGGCGGCCATTGGTGCCGCTGCCAGCTTGGGCGCCATCGTGCGCGCCAACGACACCCGCGCCGAAGTGGCCGACCAAGTGGTTTCGCTCGGCGGTGAATTCGTCAAGGTCGACTACGAAGAAGAAGGCTCAGGCGGCGGCGGATACGCCAAGGTCATGAGCGAAGGTTTTCAGGCCGCGCAGCGCGAGATGTACGCGCAGCAGGCCAAAGAGTGCGACATCATCATCACCACCGCCCTGATTCCCGGCAAGCCCGCGCCCAAGCTGATCACGGCCGAGATGGTTCAAAGCATGAAGCCCGGCAGCGTGATCGTCGACATGGCCGCTGAGCAAGGTGGCAACTGCGAATTGACCGAACCTGGCAAGGCGGTGGTCAAGCATGGTGTGACCATCGTGGGCTACACCGACCTGGCTTCGCGCATGGCGCGCCAGTCGTCCACGCTGTACGGCACCAACTTGTTCCGCCTGACGGAAGAGTTATGCAAGACCAAAGACGGCATCATCGACGTCAACATGGCCGACGACGCGATTCGCGGTCTCACGGTCATCAAGGATGGCGAGATCACCTGGCCCGCGCCCCCGCTCGTCGTTGCGCCCAAACCCGCGCCCAAGCCCACAGCTGCGGTCACCGAGAAAAAAAGCGGCCACGGCCACGGCAGCAGTGGCCCGATGCCTGCCAAAACATTGGCCATGGTGTTTGGCGTGGGGGCTTTGGCGTTTTGGGCCATTGGCGCCTACGCCCCGGCGGCCTTCTTGGGCCACTTCACGGTGTTTGTGCTGGCTTGCTTCATCGGCAACATGGTGGTGTGGAACGTGACGCCCGCGCTGCACACCCCGCTCATGAGCGTGACCAATGCGATTTCCAGCATCATCGTGATCGGTGCGCTGGTGCAGATCGTGCCGCCCGAGGCAGGCACCAACGGCCGGCCTGACCAGCTCATACAGTGGCTCGCCTTTGCTGGCATTGTGCTCACGGCCATCAACATGTTTGGTGGCTTTGCTGTCACCCGCCGCATGTTGGACATGTTCCGCAAGTGATGACCTGCCCGATTTAAGAAAAGAGACTTTCATGACCTCTAGCTTGGCCACGGTCGCCTACCTCGGTGCGGCCATCCTCTTCATCCTCAGCCTGGGGGGCTTGTCCAACCCGGAAACGTCGCGCCGCGGCAACCTCTACGGCGTCGTGGGCATGGCGCTGGCGGTGCTCGCCACCATCGTGGGTCCGCGTGTGGCCACAGCCGGTATCCCCTGGATCATCGGCGCGCTGCTCATCGGCGGCAGTGTGGGCCTGTATGCCGCCAAGACGGTCAAGATGACCCAAATGCCCGAACTGGTGGCGCTGATGCACAGCCTGGTGGGCTTGGCGGCTTGCTTGGTGGGTTTTGCCAGTTATGTGGATACTTCGGTCCAGTTCCAAGGCGCTGAAAAAGCCATCCACGAAGTGGAGATCTACGTTGGCATCCTGATCGGTGCCGTCACGTTTTCTGGCTCGCTCATTGCCTTTGGCAAGCTCAACGGCAAGATCGGCGGCAAGCCGCTCATGTTGCCCGCACGGCATTGGCTCAACCTGGCGGCGTTGCTGGTGGTGGTCTGGTTCGGCCGTGAATTTGTGAATGCCCATGACGTGCAAAGCGGCATGCCCCCGCTGATCGTGATGACCGCCATCGCACTGCTGTTTGGTGTCCACATGGTCATGGCCATTGGCGGTGCCGACATGCCGGTGGTGGTGTCCATGCTCAACAGTTACTCGGGTTGGGCCGCTGCGGCCACCGGCTTCATGCTGAGCAACGACTTGCTGATCGTGACCGGCGCGCTGGTGGGCTCGTCGGGTGCCATCTTGTCGTACATCATGTGCAGCGCGATGAACCGCAACTTCATCAGCGTGATCGCAGGGGGTTTTGGCGGTGGTGCGCCTGCCGCGCCCAAGGCCGATGGGGCTGCCGCCGAGCCGCAAGGCGAAGTGGTGCCTGTGAGTGCCACTGAAACAGCCGAGTTGTTGCGCGATGCCAAGAGCGTGGTCATCGTGCCGGGCTACGGCATGGCGGTGGCGCAAGCCCAGCACACGGTCAACGAAATCACCAAGACCCTGCGCGATCGGGGTGTCAATGTGCGCTTTGGCATCCACCCCGTGGCCGGTCGCATGCCCGGCCACATGAACGTGCTGCTGGCCGAGGCGCGTGTGCCCTATGACATCGTGCTCGAGATGGACGAAATCAACGACGACTTCCCGGACACCGATGTGGCCATCGTCATTGGTGCCAACGACATCGTGAACCCGGCTGCGCAAGACGACCCGAGCAGCCCCATCGCGGGCATGCCGGTGCTTGAGGTCTGGAAGGCCCACACCAGCATCGTCATGAAACGCTCCATGGCAAGCGGCTATGCGGGCGTGGACAACCCCTTGTTTTACAAGGAGAACAACCGCATGCTGTTTGGCGACGCCAAGAAGATGCTCGACGAAGTGTTGGTTGCACTCAAAGCCTGACCGCTGCAACCACGACCGATTGGTCATGCGCCCTGGACGCCAGTCCGGGGCGTTTTTCTTTGAGGGCTTGCGTGAAGGGGGCGCAGTTCGGCGAAGGCGATGCCCGGCGGCACAATCAGGCGTCCGGCGATGCCGTCAACCTCGGGAAACCCTGCATTTTTTCGCGTCAGTTTTCAGTCAGTTGTGCGTTAGACTGACCCGCATGATGATTGACGCAATGACCCCCGACCGTGTTTGGCTCAGCAGCTACCCCGAAGGTGTTCCGGCTGACATTGATTCCGGCCAGTACAGCTCTTTGGTGGGCTTGATGGAAGAGAGTTTTGCCCGCTACGCCGACCGCACGGCTTACAGCTTCATGGGCAAGGACATCAGTTACCGCCGCACCGACGAGGAAAGCCAAGCGCTCGCTGCGTATCTGCAGTCGCTGGGTTTGGCCAAGGGCGATCGCGTGGCCGTCATGATGCCCAATGTGCCCCAGTACCCGGTGGCTGTTGCGGCCATCCTGCGCGCTGGCTATGTGGTGGTCAATGTCAACCCGCTCTACACCGCCCGCGAGCTCGAGCACCAGCTCAAGGACTCGGGGGCCCGTGCCATCGTCATCATCGAAAACTTCGCCGCCACGCTTGAAAAGTGCATCGCGCAGACGCCTGTGCAGCATGTGGTGCTCGCGTCCATGGGTGACCGTCTGGGTTGGCTCAAAGGGTCGCTGGTGAACTTCGTGGTGCGCCAGGTCAAGAAGCTGGTGCCTGAGTTTCAGCTGCCCCAAGCCGTGGCGTTCAACCAGGCCTTGAGCCTGGGTCGCCGATTGCCGCTGCGCCGTCCTGAAATCACCCCGGACGACATCGCTGTGCTGCAGTACACCGGTGGCACCACGGGCGTTTCCAAAGGTGCAGTGCTCTTGCACCGCAATGTGGTGGCCAACGTGCTTCAGTCCGAAGCCTGGAACGAGCCGGTGATGAAGCGTGTGCCTGCGAACGAGCAGCCCACCTCGGTGTGTGCGCTGCCGCTGTACCACATCTTCGCGTTCACGGTGAACATGATGCTGGCCATGCGCACGGGCGGCAAGACCATTTTGATCCCCAACCCCCGCGACTTGCCTGCGGTGCTGAAAGAGCTGTCCAAGCACACCTTCCACAGCTTCCCGGCAGTGAACACCTTGTTCAATGGCTTGGCCAACCACCCTGACTTCCACAAGGTCAACTGGTCCAACCTCAAGGTGTCCGTGGGCGGCGGCATGGCCGTGACGCCGAACGTGGCCAAGCTGTGGCTCGAAAAAACAGGCTGCCCCATCTGCGAAGGCTATGGCCTGTCGGAAACCAGCCCCTCTGCCAGTTGCAACCCCACCACCAGCACCGAATTCACCGGCACCATCGGCGTGCCGATTCCCGGCACCTGGATGAAGCTGCTTGACGACGATGGCCACGAGGTGACCACGCCCGGCCAGCACGGCGAGATCGCCATCAAGGGCCCGCAGGTCATGGCCGGATACTGGCAGCGCCCAGACGAAACCGCCAAAGTCATGACGGCCGATGGCTATTTCAAGTCCGGCGATGTGGGTGTGATGGACGCTCGCGGCTTCTTCAAGATCGTGGACCGCAAGAAGGACATGATCCTGGTCAGCGGCTTCAACGTTTACCCCAACGAAGTCGAAGAAGTGGCCTCGGCCTGCCCTGGCGTGCTCGAATGCGCCGCCATTGGCGTGCCCGATGAAAAGACCGGCGAAGCGGTCAAGCTGGTGGTGGTGCGCAAAGACCCGGCGCTGACTGCCGAGCAGATCCAGGCCTACTGCCGTGAGAACATGACGGCTTACAAGCAGCCTCGCGTGGTGGAGTTCCGCGACGAGTTGCCCAAGACGCCGGTGGGCAAAATCTTGCGGCGCGAGTTGCGCAACCCGACGTGATCGAACTTGCCATCTTTTGCTTTTGAGCGGCCCTTGGGGGCCGCTTTTTTCTGGAAAACATGACCCCCACGTTCGTCACTTCGTGTACTCACTGCCCCCCGAGGGGGCTGTGCCCTCCTTGGGGCGGCCCGGCAGAGGCCGCGACATGACCCCCATCGGCATCATGAGTGCCATGCACGAAGAACTGGCCGCGGTGTTGCAAGCCTTGCCCGACGAGCAGCGTGTGCAGGTGGCCGGGCGGGATTTTTGGCAAGGCCACTGGCATGGCCGCCCTGTGGTGGCGGTGCTTTCGCGCATCGGCAAGGTGGCGGCGGCCACCACGGCCACGGCCCTCATCGAGCGTTTTGGCGTGGGCCAGATCGTCTTCACCGGGGTGGCGGGCGGTCTGGGGTCGGGCGTGAAGGTCGGCGATGTGGTGCTGGCCCATGGCTTTGTGCAGCACGACATGGACGCGTCGCCCTTGTTCCCCAAGCATGAAGTGCCTTTGTATGGCCGCAGCCGTTTTGAAACCGATGTCGACTTGTCTGCATCATTGCGTGATGCGGCAAGGGCCGTGCTGGCGCAGGTGGCGGACCATGTTGGCCCCGAGGCGGTCAGCGAGTTTGACCTCCAGTCGGTCCGGCTGCATGAGGGCTTGATTGCCAGCGGCGACCGTTTTGTTTCCACCACCGCCGAGTGCCGCAGTCTGCAGCAGGCTTTGCCGGAGGCCCTGGCTGTTGAGATGGAAGGCGCGGCGGTGGCGCAGGTCTGTGCCGACTACGGTGTGCCGTTCGCGGCACTGCGCACGATTTCAGACCGCGCCGACGACGACGCCCATGCCGATTTCAGCCGTTTCATTCGCGCCGTTGCCAGCCGTTACAGCGTGGCGATGTTGTCACAATGGCTGAAAAACCCTTGACGCCCGCATCTGTCGGGCTCGGGCTGTGCGGGGTGACGATGTTGAGCTTGCGTTTGAGGAACCCGCCGCAGCCCGAGTCCGACAGATAACCACCAACACCCGGGCTTGAGCCTGAACCTTATTTCAACCAGCCACGCCGACGGAAATACCACATGGGCACCACGGCGCTGGCGGCCATCAAGGCGATGGCCATGGGGTAGCCCCAAGTCTGGTTCAGCTCGGGCATGTACTGGAAGTTCATGCCATAAATGCTGGCGATCAGCGTGGGTGGCAGCAAGGCGACGCTGGCCACCGAGAAGATCTTGATGATCTTGTTCTGGTTGATGTTGATGAAACCGACGGTGGCGTCCATCAAGAAGTTGATCTTGTCGAACAAAAAGGCCGTGTGCGAGTCGAGGGAGTCAATGTCACGCAGGATCTGGCGGGCCTCTTCAAACTGCTCGGCGTTGAGCATCTTCGAGCGCATCATGAAACTCACGGCGCGGCGCGTGTCCATCACGTTGCGGCGGATGCGGCCGTTCAAGTCTTCCTGGCGTGCGATGGCGCCCAGCACTTCGCCGGCCATGGCGTCGGTCACGTCGCCCGACAGCACTTTTTTGCCAGCGGTTTCCAGCTTGTCGTAAATGCCTTCGAGCGTGTCAGCCGAATACTCGGCGTCAGCGTCAAACAGCTTGAGCAGCACTTCCTTGGCGTCTTCGATCAGGCCCGGCGCGCGGCGGGCGCGCATGCGCAAGAGGCGAAAAACCGGCACATCTTCGTCGTGGATCGAAAACAGCACACCTTGGCTTTTCAGGTTGGCGTTGTGCTGGTTCAAGATGAAGGCGCAGCGCACCGTGCGGGGCTCGTCTTCGTCGGCGATCAAAAAGTCAGAACGGATGTGCAACTCACCGTTGTCTTCTTCGTAAAAGCGGGCGGATTCTTCGATGTCCTCGTCCATCGCGTCTTCGGGGATGGACAGGCCAAAGTACTGTTTGATCCAGCGTTTTTCTTCCAGCGTGGGCGATTCAAGGTCAACCCAGATCGGCTGAAAGCGGGACAGCTCTTCCAGGGATTCGATTTCTTCCTGGAACAGGCGACCGTTGGCGAGGGTGAAGATGTTGAGCATGGCGTTCTCCGTAAGGCCAGATGCCAAAGGTTCAAAAAGGGCGGCGTTGGGGTGTTGCGGCGGCTTTCGAACGTCTGGCGGCATGCTCAGGTCGTCCGAAAGCTACCGACTCGGGCAGCTTTCCACGATGGAATCTCCAAAAATAAAAGTTGATTATCGCACCCGAACGGGCCGATTCAAGGCGCAATTCATGACGGTTCCGTGTCATCGCAGCCCTGCCGGTGGCGATGGTACAGGCCACCAAGTGATCCTCCGAAAGATAGCACCCCCCAGCGCGATTGCCAAGCGGATTCCCACGCTTATGGGGGGTTACCTTGAGTGGCCTTGCATTTGTGCAGGTGCGGGCGCATAGTGAATCCAACGGCTCTTGAAAAAGACCGTTGGGCTCCCGACAGGGGGCTTTCATCCCAAGCAACAGGAGGCTATGTCTATGAACTTGACGATCAGCGGTCACCACCTTGAAGTTACCCCCGCCTTGCGCACGTATGTGACCGGCAAGCTCGATCGCATCACCCGACATTTCGACCAAGTGGTCGATGTCAAGGTGCTGTTGACAGTGGAAAAGCAAAAGGAAAAGGAAAAACGACAGCGCGCAGAGTGCAACATCCATGTGAAAGGCAACGACCTGTTTGCCGAAAGTGCCCACGAAGACCTGTACGCCGCCGTGGACGAATTGATGGACAAACTCGATCGCCAAGTGGTCAAACACAAGACCCGGATCACAGACCATCACCACGATGCGCCCAAGCGCATGATGTGAAATTCTCACAGTTTGAAACCAGGGCTGCCTTCGAGCAGCCCTTTTTGTTTTCATTGAAATTCAATAAAGAGTACCTAGGTACTTGTTTGTTAAATATTTATATAAGGTGGGTGACAAGGGGTGCATAATCCGCCTCGACCATGAATCGACTCGCGTCCATCCTGCCCGTTGCCCAAGTTCTTGTCGGGGTTGAGGCCACCAGCAAGAAGCGTGCTTTTGAAGAAGCCGGGCTTCTTTTCGAGAACCTGCATGGTTTGTCCCGTGCACTGGTCACGGACAGCCTGTTTGCCCGCGAACGTCTGGGCTCGACCGGTTTGGGCCATGGTGTGGCCATACCGCATGGCCGCATCAAAGGTCTCAAGTCCCCCATGGCTGCCGTGTTCCAACTGGCCCAGCCCATCGGCTTTGATGCCCCGGACGAGTTGCCTGTCAATTTGTTGATCTTCCTCTTGGTGCCCGAAGCGGCCACCCAAAAACACCTTGAAATTCTGTCGGAGATTGCCGAGCTGCTGTCCGACAGCGCCTTGCGCGAAAACATCAAGAGCAGCGCCTCTCAAGACGTGCTGCACCAGCTGATTGCGCAGTGGCGCTCGGCCCAAGTCGCCTGAACCTTTTGCCGGACAGCCCGCCATGAAACCCACCGTGGTCAGTGCCGATGTACTTTTTGAAGACCACCGTGCCCAGCTGAAATGGCAGTGGGTCGCCGGGCTGGGGGCTTCGGAGCGCCGTTTTGACGAAGTGGCTGTGCGTGAAGCCACATCGGGCGCAGACCTGGTGGGCTACCTCAACTACATCCACCCCTATCGGATGCAGATCCTGGGGCCACGCGAAGTGGCGTACCTCACCAACTCGACCCCGGAAGACTGTGCGCGTCGCATTTCGCGCATCGTGACCTTGGAGCCGCCTGTGCTGGTGATCACCGATGGCCAGACGGCACCAGACGCACTCTTGTCCATGTGCGAGCGGGCCCAGATTCCGATGTTCTCGACCCATGCGTCTTCGGCGTTCGTGATCGACGTGCTGCGGGCCTATTTGTCCAAGCACTTTGCAGATCGCACCACGATGCATGGCGTGTTCATGGACATTTTGGGCCTGGGCGTGCTCATCACGGGTGAGTCCGGTCTGGGCAAAAGCGAGTTGGGCCTGGAGCTGATCTCTCGCGGCAATGGCCTGGTGGCCGACGACGCCGTTGATCTGTACCGGATCAACCAGACCACCATCGAGGGGCGTTGCCCTGATTTGCTGCAAAACTTGCTGGAAGTGCGCGGCATTGGCCTGCTCGACATCCGTGCCATTTTTGGCGAGACGGCGGTGCGCCGCAAGATGCGCCTGAAGCTCATCGTGCACCTGGTGCGCCGCGAAACGCTGGAGCGTGACTATGAGCGCTTGCCCAACGAGCCGTTGACGCAGGTGGTGTTGGGTGTGCCGGTTCGCAAGGCCGTCATTCAGGTGGTGGCAGGGCGCAACATCGCTGTGTTGGTGGAAGCGGCTGTGCGCAACACCATCTTGCAGATGCGCGGCATCGACACCTACCAGGAGTTCATTGAACGGCAGCGCCGGGCGATGGAATAAACCGCCGGTTCAACGCTGGCGGTGAGGGCAGGGGTTTTGGGTGCAGTGGGCATACAGACTCAGTGCGTGGTCTGCAATCACAAATCCTTTGGCCTGCGCCACCGCTTGCTGGCGCTCCTCGATTTCGGGGTCATAGAACTCTTCCACCCGCCCGCAATCGAGGCACACCATGTGGTCGTGGTGCTGCCCCTCATTGAGTTCATAAACCGCCTTGCCACTTTCGAAATGGTTGCGGCTCAAAATACCGGCCTGCTCAAATTGCGTCAAAACCCGGTAAACCGTGGCCAAGCCAATGTCGGCGTTCTCGTTCAGCAACTGACGAAAGACGTCTTCGGCCGTCATGTGCCGCAGGCCGCTGCGCTGAAAAACGTCCAGAATTTTCATGCGAGGCACGGTGGCCTTGAGCCCGTTGCTTTTGAGTTCTTCGATCTGGATCATGGCGTTTCGGGTTTACTTTGAGAGGCCGCTGGATTTGAATCCAGCCGCTACAATGATCAGATCATATCGGTGTGCCTCCAAACATGACAGCTTTACGGACTTTTCGCTTCTTGGGTGCTTGGGCGGCCATCGCGGCCCTGTCAGCGGGCCTTGTGGGCTGCGGCAGTTTCCAGAACCCCTGGAGTCAGGACACTTTCAAGCCCTACGTGCCCGAGGTGGTGCAAGGCAATTTTGTGTCCAAAGAGCAGCGCCAGGCGCTGCGCATCGGCATGCCGCGCTCACAAGTGCGCGACGTGCTGGGCACCCCGCTGGTGTCCAGCCTGTTCCATGCCGACCGTTGGGACTACACCTTCAGCATCAAGCGCCAGGGTGTGCCAGAACAAAAATTCCACCTCACGGTCAGCTTCAAGAGCGATGCTTTGGCGGCGATCGAGGGCGACGAGTTGCCCAGCGAAGCCGAGTTCGTGCAGCGCTTGTCCAATGGCCGCAAGCCTGCCACTGTGCCGACACTCCAAGCGACCGATGCCCAGTTGAGCAAGTACCCCTCTGGTCGCCCTGTGGCCCCTGCGCAAGCGGCACCTGCTTTGCCGACCAGCTACCCCCCCCTCGAAGCCCCCGCACGTTGATACGCGGGCAAAGGGGTTCACTGACCTTTTCTGCCATTTTCAAATGACCGTCATGACTGAATTGCCCATTGCCGTGGCGGGTGCCACTGGCCGCATGGGCCACATGTTGATCGAAGCCATCCTGGCGGCCGACGACACCCGCTTGGCGGGCGCGCTCGACATCGCGGGCAGCCCGGCGCTGGGGCAAGATGCCTCGGCCTGGCTTGGGCAGACCTCGGGCGTGGCCGTGTCGTCTGACCTGCATGCGGGCCTGCAAAACGCCCGCTTCTTGATTGATTTCACCCGCCCCGAAGGCACGCTGGCTCACCTCAAGGTCTGTCGCACGCTGGGCGTCAAGGCCGTGATCGGCACCACCGGTTTTTCGGATGCGCAAAAGGCCGAGATCGCCGACATCGCCAAAGACATCGCCATCGTCATGGCCCCCAACATGAGCGTGGGCGTGAACGTGACCCTGAAGCTGCTGCAGATGGCGGCACAAGCCCTGTCCACGGGTTATGACATCGAAATCATCGAAGCCCACCACCGCCACAAGGTGGATGCACCCTCGGGCACCGCGCTCAAGATGGGTGAAGTGATTGCCGAAGCCATTGGCCGTGACCTCAAAGACTGCGCGGTGTACGAGCGTTATGGCCACACGGGCGAGCGCGACCCGTCGACCATCGGCTTTTCGACCATCCGTGGCGGCGACATTGTGGGCGACCACACGGTGCTGTTTGCCGGAATCGGCGAACGTATCGAGGTGACCCACAAATCTTCGAGCCGCTCTACCTATGCGCAAGGCAGCTTGCGTGCCGTGCGCTTCTTGGCCAATCAGCAAAACGGCTTGTTCGACATGTTCGATGTGCTCAGCCTGCGCTGACCTGCTTGCCTTGCACCCGCCATGAACCTGCACGACTTCCTCACCCACAGCGATGCCATCACCTTGTCCTTGGCTGCGCTCTTGCTGGCCTTGTCGGTGGCCAGCTGGGTGGTGATGGTCTGGAAATGGCGTCTGCTCTCTCGTGCGAGTCTGGATGTGCGCCGCAGCATTGCGGCGTTCTGGCAGGCCCCGGCCTTTGATGTGGCTCGCCAACGGGTGGGCCAGTTTGACCGTGATGCCTGCGTGGCCCCCTTGCTCGACGCCACGCTCTTGCCCGTGGGCGGCACGCTTGCCAGTGCCGGCGACCGGCACCAGCAACTCACCCGCGTTTTGCGCGACGCCCTGAACGCTGTGGTGCGCCGTCTGCAGTGGGGCCAGTTGCTGCTGGCCACTGCAGGCTCCACATCGCCATTCATTGGCCTTTTGGGCACGGTGCTGGGCATCTTCAGTGCCCTGACAGGCATGGCCGAAGCCGGGCAGCTGACCATCGACAAAGTGGCCGGGCCTGTCGGCGAAGCCCTGGTCATGACCGCCGTGGGCCTGGCGGTGGCCATCCCGGCCGTGCTGGGCTACAACCTGCTGGGCCGCCGCATCGGCCAGATCGAGGCCGAACTCGAAGGCTTTGCCCACGATGTGCGGGGCCTGCTGACCGAAGACCGCGGCTGAGCCATGTCGTTCGGCCGCCTGGAATCCTCCAAAAACCCTGCGCCCATGAGCGACATCAACGTCACCCCCATGGTGGACGTGATGCTGGTGTTGTTGGTGATCTTCATCCTCACCGCGCCGCTGCTGACCAGCGCCATCCGCCTGGAGCTGCCCCAGGGCGAGGGCACCCAGTCCGGCCAAGCCCCGCAGTCGGTCACGCTCGTGGTCAACGCCCAGGGCGACTTGTTTTTCAACGACCAGCCCGTGACCGCGCCCGAGCTGCGCACCCGTCTGCAAGAAACCGCCCAACGCAACCCCGAGACCGAAGTGCAACTGCGGGCCGATCAGGCCATCGCCTACGGCCGCGTGGTTGAGGTCATGGGCCTGGCCCAGCAGGCTGGGCTCTCTCGCATCGGCTTCGTTGCAGAAGCCCCGCGATCCACCCCCTCCCGTTGAATCCGGCTTGCAAGTGCTGCAAGCGCTGAGGGTGGGCGGCTTGGGCAACGATGTTGAGCCTGCGTCTGAGGCGCCCGAGCCGCACACCCTCAGCGCTCCCCGAGACCCATCAATAAGCCGATTCAGCCCCTCCTGCCCCTCTACAATTGGGCCCATCATGCAAGACAAGTACACCCACCTCGACGTCGAAGCCGCCGCACAGGCCCGCTGGACGGCCCGCGACGCCTACCGCGTCACCGAAGACCAGAGCAAAAAGAAGTTTTACGCCTGCTCCATGCTGCCTTACCCCAGCGGCAAGCTTCACATGGGCCATGTGCGCAACTACACCATCAACGACATGCTCACGCGCCAGCTGCGCATGAAAGGCATGAACGTGCTCATGCCCATGGGCTGGGACGCCTTTGGCTTGCCCGCCGAAAACGCGGCGCTCAAGAACAAAGTGCCGCCTGCCAAGTGGACGTACGACAACATCGCGTACATGAAAAAGCAGATGCAGGCGATGGGCTTGGCCATCGACTGGTCGCGTGAAGTGGCCACCTGCGACCCGACCTATTACAAATGGAACCAGTGGCTGTTCCTCAAGATGCTGGACAAAGGCATCGCCTACCGCAAGACCCAAGTCGTCAACTGGGACCCGGTCGACCAGACCGTGCTGGCCAACGAACAGGTCATCGACGGCAAAGGCTGGCGCACAGGTGCACCGGTCGAAAAGCGCGAGATCCCCGGCTACTACCTCAACATCACCTCGTACGCACAAGAGCTGCTCGACCACGTGCAGATGGGCAATGAAAAAGCCACCTTGGACGGCTGGCCCGACAAAGTCCGCCTGATGCAGGAAAACTGGATCGGCAAATCCGAGGGCGTGCGCTTTGCGTTCCCGCACACCATCGCTGGCGCTGATGGCGCTCTGATCGGCGACGGCAAGATGTATGTCTTCACCACCCGTGCCGACACCATCATGGGCGTGACGTTTTGCGCGGTAGCGGCCGAGCACCCACTGGCGCTGCATGCTGCGGCCAGCAACCCCGCGTTGGCGGCGTTCCTGGACGAATGCAAAACCGGCGGCACGACCGAAGCCGAGTTGGCCACGCAAGAGAAAAAGGGCATGGCCACGGGCTTGTTCGTCACGCACCCGCTGACGGGCGCACAGGTCGAGGTTTGGGTCGGCAACTACGTGCTGATGAGCTACGGCGACGGTGCCGTGATGGGCGTGCCTGCGCATGACGAGCGCGATTTTGCCTTTGCACTCAAGTACCAGCTGCCGATCAAACAAGTCGTGTCGGTCAAGGACCAGGCATTTGATGCCAGTGCCTGGCAAGAGTGGTACGGCGACAAGCAAAACTGCGTCTGCATCAACTCCGGCGAACTAGATGGCCTGAATCAGAAGGCCGCCGTCACCAAAGTGGCCGAGCTGCTCGCTGCCAAAGGTCTGGGCGAGAAGAAGACCACTTGGCGTCTGCGCGACTGGGGCGTGAGCCGCCAACGTTACTGGGGCACACCGATCCCGATCATCCATTGCGAGGAGCACGGCGCGGTGCCCGTGCCCGAAAAAGACCTGCCCGTGGTGCTGCCGCAAGACTGCATCCCGGACGGTTCGGGCAACCCGCTGCACAAGCACGAAGGCTTCCACGCGGGTGTGACCTGCCCGGTCTGTGGCAAACCTGCCCGCCGCGAGACCGACACCATGGACACCTTCGTGGATTCGTCCTGGTATTTCATGCGCTATTGCGACCCGACCAACTCCGAGAAGATGGTGGCCGAGGGCGCCGACTACTGGATGCCGATGGACCAATACATCGGCGGCATCGAGCACGCGATCCTGCACCTGCTGTACGCGCGCTTTTGGACCAAGGTCATGCGCGATCTGGGTCTGGTCAAGGTCGACGAGCCCTTCAGCAAGCTGCTCACCCAGGGCATGGTGCTCAACCACATCTACTCGCGTCGCACTGCCAAAGGCGGCAAGGACTACTTCTGGCCGCACGACATCGAGCATGTGCTCGACGAAACCGGCAAAGTGGTGGGCGCCAAGCTCAAGAACGAAGCCGAGAGCAGCGACGGCCGCTTGCCTGTGGGCACCGCCATCGACTACGAAGGCGTGGGCACCATGTCCAAGTCCAAGAACAACGGTGTGGACCCGCAAGACCTGATCGAGCGCTACGGCGCCGACACCGCGCGCCTGTACACCATGTTCACCGCGCCGCCCGAAGCCACCCTGGAGTGGAACGACGCCGCCGTGGAAGGCAGCTACCGTTTCCTGCGCCGTGTTTGGAATTTCGCGGTCAAGAACGAAGCCTTGCTCAAGAAAGGCATTGCGGTCGACCGCAGCCAGAACGTGGAATTCGGCAAAGCCGCCAAGGCGCTGCGCCTCGATATCCACTCCGTGCTCAAGCAGGCCAACTACGACTACGAGCGCATGCAGTACAACACCGTCGTCTCGGCGGTGATGAAGATGCTCAACACGCTCGAAGACGTGCAACTGTCGGACAGCGCCGAAGATGCCGCAGCCCTGGCCGAGTGCTTCTCGATCCTGCTGCGTGTGCTCTACCCCGCCTGCCCGCACATCAGCGACCAGCTCTGGAACGAACTGGGCTACGCCGCCTGCTGCGGTGACCTGCTCGACGTGGCCTGGGCGAGCGTGGACGAATCCGCTTTGCAGCGCGATGAACTGGAACTCATGCTGCAGATCAACGGCAAGCTGCGCGGCGCCATCCTCGTGCCTGCAACGGCTGACAAGGCGCAAATCGAAGCTGCAGCGCTGGCGAGCGAAGCTTTCGTCAAGCAAGCCGAAGGCGCTGCGCCCAAAAAGGTCATCGTGGTGCCCGGTCGCTTGGTGAACGTGGTGCTCTGAGGTGAAGGGTCGTCGTCTGTTCTCGTTGGTGGTGATGGCTGCGGTCCTGACGGGTTGCGGCTTCAAGCTGCGCCAGACGGGCGACTACCCGTTCAAGACCCTGTACGCCAACTTTTCAGTGAACTCGCCATTGGGCACGGATTTGCGCCGCAACCTCTTGGGCACGGGCAAGATCGAGTTGCTGACCGATCCCGCCCAGATGAGCAAGGCCGATGTGGTCTTGGACATCCTGAGCGAGGTGCGCCAGCCCGTGGTGGTGGGCCTGAATGCCTCCGGCCAAGTGCGCGAGATGCAGCTGCGCCTGCGCGTGAATTTCCGCTTGCGCACCCCCTCGGGTGACGAACTCATTGAGCCGGTCGAGATGTACCAGCAGCGCGACCTGAGCTTCACCGAAACCGCTGCCCTGTCCAAAGAGATCGAGCAAGCCATGCTGTTCCGTGACATGCAGCTCGACATCGTGCAGCAGATCATGCGCCGCTTGGCCGCCGTCAAACCGCGCGGCCTGCCTGTGGCGCCGACGCCCGCTGCGGCTGCGTCGCAACCCTGACGCGCACCATGCAACTGGCCCTTCCCCAGCTTGGCGCGCACCTGCAAAAAGGCTTGCGCAGCCTCTACACCCTGTATGGCGACGAGCCCCTCTTGATGCAGGAAGCGGCCGACACGATCCGCGCCACCGCCCGCAAGCAAGGCTACACCGAGCGCACCGTGCACACCGTGGCCGGGGCCCACTTTGACTGGAGCGAGGTGCTGGCCGCAGGCGGGTCTTTGAGCCTGTTTGCCGACAAACAGATCGTCGAAGTGCGCATCCCTTCGGGCAAGCCGGGCAAAGAGGGCAGCCCGGCCATTCAGCACTTGGCCGAGTCGGCCCAGGGCAACGATTCGACCCTGACCTTGTTTTTGCTGCCTCGCCTGGACGCCATGACCCGCAAAGGGGCCTGGTTCGGCGCGCTGGACAACATGGGCGTGACCATTCCCGTCGACAACATCGAGCGCCAGGCCTTGCCCACCTGGATCGCCCAGCGCCTTCAGCAGCAAGGCCAGAGCGTGGTGTCGGGCGAAGAAGGCCAGCGCACGCTGCAGTTCTTTGCCGACCGGGTCGAAGGCAACTTGCTGGCCGCCCACCAGGAGGTGCAAAAGCTCGGGCTGCTGTACCCGCCGGGCGAACTCGGCTGGGACCAGATCGAAGCGGCCGTGCTCAATGTGGCCCGCTACGACGTGTTCAAGCTGTCTGAAGCCGTGCTTTCGGGCCAGGTGGCCCGTGTGCAACGCATGCTCGACGGCTTGCAGGCCGAAGGCGAGGCCGCCGTGCTGGTGCACTACACGTTGGCTGAAGACATCCGCGCCTTGAAGCGCGTGAAAGACGCGATGGCCGCAGGCAAGCCCTTGCCGATGGCCTTGAAAGAGCAACGCATCTGGGGCCCGCGTGAACGCCTGTTTGAGCGCGTGCTGCCCCGCCTGAGCGAAGCGCGGCTGAACAACCTGCTGCAGTCGGCCCACCAAGTGGACGGCATCGTCAAAGGCCTCAAAGTGCCTGAATGGCCCACCGACGGCTGGCAAGCGCTGCACCGCTTGGCACTGCGCTTTTCGCGCATGTGCATGGTGCGCTGACACCCATACCGGGCATCTGCGAAAATCAGCGCATGAACGCCTCCAACACCACCGAGACCGTGCAGGCCCTGGGCCTGCAAGCCAAGCAGGCGTCAGCCCTGATGGCCAAGGCCTCTGCCGCTGTCAAGAACAACGCCCTGCGCCGTCTGGCCGCACTTTTGCGCGAAAACACCGATGCCTTGCAAGTCGACAACGCCAAAGACCTGGCCCGTGCCCAGGCCAATGGCCTGGCCGAACCCATGGTGGACCGCTTGCGCCTGACCCCCAAGGTGCTGGAGACCTGCGCCCAAGGCTGCGAGCAGTTGGCGGCCATGCCCGATGTGATCGGCGAGATCCTGGGTATGAAGCAAATGCCCAGCGGCATCCGTGTGGGCCAAATGCGTGTGCCCATTGGCGTGTTCGGCATGATTTTCGAGAGCCGCCCCAATGTGACCATCGAGGCGGCCAGCCTGTCGATCAAGAGCGGCAACGCCTGCATCCTGCGCGGCGGCTCCGAGGCCATCGAATCGAACAAGGCGCTGGCGCTGCTGGTGCAGCAGGCCCTGACGGAGAGCGGCCTGCCCGTCAACGCCGTGCAGCTGGTGCAAACCACCGACCGCGCCGCCGTGGGCCAGCTGATCGCCATGCCCGAGTATGTGGACGTCATCATCCCCCGTGGTGGCAAGGGCCTGATCGAGCGCATCAGTGCCGAAGCCAAGGTGCCCGTCATCAAGCACCTGGACGGCAACTGCCACACCTATGTGGACGAGCCCTGCGACATCGACATGGCGGTCCGCGTGGCCGACAACGCCAAGACCCAAAAGTACAGCCCCTGCAACGCGAGCGAAAGCCTGTTGGTGGCCAAGGGCGTGGCGGCTGAGTTCCTGCCCAAGATCGGCGCCATCTATGCCGCCAAAGGCGTCGAGATGCGTTGCTGCCCCAAGGCCAAAGCCATCCTGAGCCAGGTCAGCGGCGCGAACCTGAAAGACGCCACCGAGCAAGACTGGTCTGAGGAATACCTCGCGCCCATCATCAGCGTCAAGGTGGTTGAAGGCGTGGATGAGGCGATTGCCCACATCAACCACTACAGCAGCCACCACACCGAAGCCATCCTGACCCGCGACCACATGCACGCCCAGCGCTTTTTGCGCGAGGTGGACTCGTCCAGCGTCATGGTCAATGCCAGCACCCGCTTTGCCGATGGCTTTGAGTACGGACTGGGGGCCGAAATTGGCATCAGCACCGACAAGTTCCACGCCCGTGGGCCTGTGGGCATCGAAGGCCTGACCTCGCTCAAGTACGTGGTGCTTGGCGAAGGTGAAGTCCGCCACTGAGCGGCCCCGTAACCAGCCCTGGTGTCCGATAGGCGCTTGCAAAGTGCCGAGTCGGGCCCATATCATTCTTTTGTTTTGTTCCTGAAGGTCGCCCATGGTCCCGCATCTCGTCACCGCCCTGAACGGCCCCATCAATGAGCTGGAGCAGCGCATCCTCGATTCGATGCCCGCCATCGAGCGCTGGTTCCGTCTGGAGTGGATGGAGCACACCCCGCCGTTCTACAGCTCGGTCGACATCCGCAATGCGGGCTTCAAGCTCGCCCCGGTGGACACCAACCTCTACCCCGGCGGCTGGAACAACCTGACCCACGAAATGCTGCCCCTGGCGGTGCAGGCGGCGCAAGCCGCCATCGAGAAGATCTGCCCCGAGGCCAAGAACCTCCTGATCATTCCCGAAAACCACACCCGCAACACCTTCTATTTGGCCAACGTGCTGCAACTGCAGCGCATCTTCCACATGGCTGGCCTGAACGTGCGTATTGGCTCGATCAACCCCGAGATCAAGGAAAGCACCGACATCCAGCTGCCCAACGGCGAGACCATCCGGCTCGAACCCGTGGTACGCACCAAGCGCCGCCTGGGCCTCAAGGACTTTGACCCCTGCACCATCTTGCTCAACAACGACCTGTCTGCGGGCGCACCGGGCATTCTGGAAGAGCTGCACGAACAATTTTTGCTGCCGCCGCTGCACGCGGGCTGGAGCGTGCGCCGCAAGACGCGCCACTTCCAAAGCTACGAAGAAGTGGCCAAGCGCTTTGGCAAATTGCTGGGCATCGACCCCTGGCTGATCAACCCCATGTTCAACCAGTGCGGCGATGTGAACTTCGCTGAAGGCACAGGCATCGAGTGCCTGCGCAGCAACGTGGATGCGCTGCTGACCAAGATCAAGCGCAAATACAAGGAATACGGCATCAACGAAAAGCCGTTTGTGGTGGTCAAAGCCGACAACGGCACGTATGGCATGGGCATCATGACCGTGCGCGATGTGTCCGACCTGGACGCCCTGAACCGCAAGACCCGCAACAAGATGAGCGTCATCAAGGACGGCCAGACCGTCAACGACGTGATCATCCAGGAAGGCGTGCTGACCAACGAGCGCATTCACGATGCCGTGGCCGAACCGGTGGTCTACATGATGGACCGCTATGTGGTGGGCGGTTTTTACCGCGTGCATGCCGAACGCGGTGTGGACGAAAACCTGAATGCCCCGGGTGCCAGCTTTGTGCCATTGGCTTTTGCAGAGAGTGCGCACTTACCTCAGCCGGGCATCAAACCCGGTGCGAGCGTGCCCAACCGCTTCTACATGTACGGCGTGGTGGGCCGTCTGGCCATGCTGGCGGCCAGCTACGAGCTCGAAGCGACCGACCCCGAGGCCGAGGTTTACGACTGATTCTTTCGGTTTAAGTTGTTGCATTGCAACATTTACGCCAGGCAGGCGGTGACAGCGCTGCCCGACGAGCGCACAATTTGACCCTTGTCTATTCATGGCTCGGCTTGGTCCGGGCTTTTCAGTGTGTCTTCTACAAAATCCTCTCTCGCGGCACTGACTTTGGGCGCCATTGGCGTGGTGTACGGCGATATCGGCACCAGTGTGTTGTACGCGATGAAAGAGGTTTTCGGCTCGGGCCATGTGCCCTTCACGCCTGAAAACATCTACGGCATCCTCTCGATCTTCTTCTGGACCCTGACGGTCATCGTTTCGCTCAAATACGTGTCGCTGGTGCTGCGGGCCGACAACCACGGCGAGGGCGGCCTGGTGGCCATGCTGGCGCTGGCCTCTCAGGCCGTCAAAGACAAACCCAATCTGCGCAAAGTGTTGCTGGTGGTGGGCATTTTTGGCACCTGTCTGTTTTATGGCGATGGCGTCATCACTCCGGCGATCTCGGTCTTGTCTGCAGTGGAAGGTTTGGAAGTCATTTCACCCAACTTCAAAAAATCGGTCATCCCGCTCACGCTGGTGATCTTGTTTTTGCTGTTCTGGGTGCAAAAGCGCGGCACCGCAGGCATCGGCAAATTCTTTGGCCCCATCACCTTGATCTGGTTTGCCGCCATTGCCGTTCTGGGCGTTTCCCACATCGTCCAACGTCCTGAAATTTTGCTGGCCATCAGCCCGCACTACGCGGTGCGCTTCATTTGGGACCAGCCGGGCGTCACCTTCATCATCCTGGGCGCTGTGGTGCTGTGCGTCACGGGCGGCGAAGCCCTGTATGCCGACATGGGCCACTTTGGCAAAAAGCCGATCCGTCTGGCCTGGTTCAGCGTGGTCATGCCTTGCCTGACCTTGAACTATTTTGGGCAAGGCGCGCTGCTGCTGGCGCATCCTGAGGCGAAAGAAAACCCCTTCTTCATGATGGCCCCCGATTGGGCCTTGGTGCCGCTCGTGGGCCTGGCCACCATGGCCACCGTCATTGCTTCGCAGGCGCTCATTTCTGGGGCGTTCAGCGTCACGAAACAAGTCATCCAACTGGGCTACTTGCCGCGCTTGCAAGTCCAGCACACCAGTGAAACCGACACCGGGCAGATTTACATGCCTTTCGTCAACTGGGGTTTGTTTGCCGCCATCGTCTTGGCCGTGGTCATGTTCAAGTCGTCCAGCAACCTGGCCGCAGCCTACGGCATTGCCGTGTGCACCGACATGCTGATCACCACCGTGCTGACGTATTTTGTGATCCGATATGCCTGGAAGATGCCGCTGCTGCTGTGCATCGCCGCGACCGGCTTTTTCTTCATGGTCGATCTGGCCTTCTGGGCCTCCAATTTGCTTAAGCTGTTTGACGGCGGTTGGTTCCCGCTGCTCATCGGCGCGGCCGTGTTCACCCTCATGCTGACCTGGCACGACGGCCGACGCCTGCTCAATGATTCGCTGCGCTCAGATGCACTGCGCCTGACGGACTTTCTGGAAGCCGTTTTCATTGCGCCACCCACGCGTGTGGAAGGCACAGCGGTGTTTTTGACGGCCGAGACAGGCGCGGTGCCCAACGCGCTGCTGCACAACCTCAAGCACAACAAGGTGCTGCACGAGCGCAATTTGTTTGTCACCGTGCGCAGCCACGAAGTGCCGCGCATGGATGCCGACAAACGCCTGGGCGTGACACCGCTGGGGCATGACTGCTGGCAAGTCATCGTCAACTACGGCTTCAAGGACAACCCCGATCTGCCCTCAGCCTTGGCCACCATTCAAGGGGACGGCTACAAGCTCGACCCGATGATGACCAGCTACTTTCTGTCGCGTGACATCGTGATCCCGACCATTGGCGGCGGCATGGCCCAGTGGCGCGAAAAGTTGTTTGCACAGATGCACCACAACGCCAGCGCTGCGGCCGAGTTCCTGAACCTGCCCACCAACGCCGTGGTCGAGCTGGGCTCCAAAATCGAGATTTGATCCTCAGTTAATTGGGGTCAGATCCCAATTAAATCTTGATCAATTCAGCGAGCCCATTGCTTCGCCCATCACGATGGGCCGAGTGGGTGTCCAGTCCTTGTTGAACTGCATCACCCCTTGGGGGAAAAGCATCACCACGGTGGAGCCGAGCAAAAAGCGGCCCATCTCTTCGCCTTGAGCCAGTGCGATGTTGCCCATCTCGTAGGCCCACTCACGCACCGTACCGGGGCGCGGTGGGTTGACCACCCCGTGCCACACGGTGGCCATGCTGCCCACAATGGTGGCGCCCACCAGCACAATCACAAACGGGCCGTGCTCCCCCTCGAACACACACACCACGCGCTCGTTGCGGGCAAACAGCCCTGGCACGCCGCGGGCTGTGGTTGGGTTCACTGAAAACAGATCGCCCGGCACGTAAATCATGCGCGTGAGCCGTCCCGCGCAAGGCATGTGGATGCGGTGGTAGTCGCGCGGGCTGAGGTACAGCGTGGCAAATTCACCGTCCTGAAACTGCGCAGCCAGCGCGGCGTCGCCGCCTACCAGCGCCTGCGTGCTGTAGCTGTGGCCCTTGGCCTGAAACACCTGATCGCCCGCGATCGGGCCACATTGGCTGATGGCGCCGTCCACCGGGCTGAGCAGGTCGGCCTGGGCCAGTGGGCGTGCACCACCACGCAGCGGGCGGGTGAAGAACTCGTTGAAGCTCACGTAGCTGGCTGTGTCCGGGTTGGCTGCTTCGGCCATGTTCACGTTGTAGCGCCGCACAAAACGGTTGATAACCCCGGTGGTGAACGCGCCCCACTGGCGACTCGCCACCCAGCCGGCAAACACCGTGAGGGCTTGCTTAGGCATCAGGTACTGGGGCAAAACCGCCAGGCGGTCAGAGAAAGAAGGGGACATGTGGGGGCCGCCAAAGCGGTTCAGGACAATGCCCCGATTTTATCGGGCCAGTCGCAGGCACAATCCGGGGCATGAACACCCCTTTGCTTTCGGTCGATCATCTGGTCAAGCGCTACGGCCAGACCACGGTGGTCAACGACCTGTCATTTCACATCCAGCCCGGCGAATGCCTGGGCGTGATCGGCCCCAACGGTGCGGGCAAAACCACCACGCTGCGCATGTGCCTGGGCTTGTCCCAGCCCGACAGCGGCAGCATCGCTTACTTTGGCGGCCAGCAAATGCCCCAAGACGCCTTGGGCATCAAGGCCCAGCTGGGCGTGGTGGCGCAGATGGACACGCTGGACCCCGACTTCAACTCAGAAGAAAACCTGCTGGTCTTTGGCCGCTACTTTGGCCTGCCCGACGCCACCATCCGCGAACGTATTCCCAAACTGCTTGAATTTGCAGCCCTCAGCCACAAGGCCAAGGCCAAACCGGGCGAGCTGTCGGGCGGCATGAAGCGGCGCCTGAGCCTGGCCCGCGCACTGATCAACGAGCCGCGCCTCTTGATGCTGGACGAGCCCACCACGGGCCTGGACCCGCAAGCGCGGCACCTGATGTGGGAGCGCCTGCAAGTGCTGTTGCAAGAAGGCAAGTCCATCTTGCTCACCACGCATTTCATGGACGAAGCCGAGCGTTTGTGCTCGCGCCTCTTGGTGCTGGACCAAGGCCGCAAGATCGCCGAAGGCAAACCCCG
>CANBTZ010000003.1 GCA_947372495.1 Comamonadaceae bacterium
ACCAGATCAAACGCACCCGCCGTCAAACGCTGCATGGCGGCCACAGCGTCGCCGCGCTGGACCTGCACACCCGTGGCTTTGAGACGCTCGACCTGTTGCAACAAGGCTTTGACCAGCTCCGGGTCTTGCTCCAGCGCCACCACATGCGAGGCGCCGCGCGAAGCCGCTTCCAGGCCCAGCGCACCCGTGCCAGCAAAGGCATCCACGCAGCGCCAGCCTGTCAGGTCTTGGCCCAGCCAGTTGAAGAGCGTTTCACGGACACGGTCGGGCGTGGGGCGCAAGCCCGGCTTGTCGAGCACTTTGAGCAAGGTGCGACGCCACTGCCCGCCAATGATGCGGATCTCATGGCTCGGCTGGCTGCGCGTGCGTGCAGGGGCTGTTGGTTTTTTGGGGGTTTGAGAAGACTTGGGGCGCATGGGGCGCAAGTGTAAATGCAGCCTGCCGCCAGTGGATGTGCCCAAAGAAAACAGCCAGCGCCCGGCATGGGTTGGCTGGCTGTTGATCCCGTGGCCTCATGCCCGAGAGGCAAGAGGCACAGACTCAGCAACGCATCACTTGGACACGGTCGCCGCTGGTGCGGCTTTCAGGGCCACCTTCTGGACGTCGGCTTTGGGTTGCGATTTTTTCTCGTCTTTGGCTGCTTTGGCATCGGCCTTGGCTTTCACTTTGGCAGCCTTGGCTTGGGCTTTGGCTTCGGACTTGATGGTTTTTTGATCGGCTTTGACCTCGGCCTTGGCAGGGGTCACCACCGCAGCAGGTGCGGCTGGTGCAGGGCTGGCAGCAGGCGCTTGTGCGAAGGCACCAACAGCAAAGAAACCAGCGATCAGGGTAGCGAGCAGTTTGTTCATGAGAGTGAGTCCTTCATTTCGGTTTTCAGCCCAACACTGTGTTGAACTTGAATCTACAACGCGACCTGATCTGCGCTTGATGACGCGAAGGAATGCACAGTTGTAACGCCTTGTGTCACACGCTTTGTGCAGGCCAATGCGCACCTCAGGCGTTCAGATGCGCGCATTGGCCAAGCTGTTGGGATGAGGATGGTGGCACTGGACTGGTTGCTGGACATGCGCCATGCGCTCAACTTGAGCGCGCACGTTGGCGTGCTGCTCTGGGTGGCTTGGGTGCCTGATTTCACTCGTCCACACAGGCGGGATCCGGGTTTCATAAAATCAAGGGGCTTACACTCAGTCCAACATGTTCAGTTTCTTCCGAAAAAAGCCTCCCCAGCCCGCCACGCCTGTTGTGGCAGACACGCACGCCGCGCCTACAACCCCAAGCACCTCGCTGGCGCAAAGTGCAGCTCAAGCTGCTCCCGAAGCTGGCCCAGCACCTGTGCCAGCCCAAGCCCCACGCCAAAGCTGGATGGAGCGCCTCAAATCCGGTTTGCGCAAAACCGGCACGAGCATCACGACCGTGTTCACCGGCACCAAGATCGACGACGAACTCTACGAAGAGCTCGAAACCGCCCTCTTGATGGCCGACACGGGCGTCAAGGCCACCGAACACCTGCTGCAAGACCTCAAGCGCCGTGTCAAGGACAGCAAGGCCACTGAACCCGCTCAGGTCAAAGGCTTGCTCATGGACGCGATCACCGATTTGCTGGCCCCGCTGCAAAAGCCATTGCAAATCGGCGCCCACCAACCCACTGTGATCATGGTGGCTGGCGTGAATGGCGCTGGCAAAACCACCTCCATTGGCAAACTGACCAAGCACCTGGCCAACAGCGGTGCGAGCGTGCTGCTGGCTGCCGCAGACACTTTCCGCGCTGCAGCCAAAGAGCAGCTGGCGGTCTGGGCCGACCGCAACACGGTTGAAATCATCAGCCAAGAAGGCGGCGACCCAGCCGCTGTGAGCTTTGACGCCGTGAGCGCAGGTCGCGCCCGGGGCAAAGACGTGGTGCTGGTGGACACGGCAGGCCGCCTGCCCACCCAACTGCACCTGATGGAAGAGCTCAAAAAAATCAAACGCGTGGTGCAAAAAGCCGACGCCACAGCGCCACACGAGGTGCTGTTGGTGATCGACGGCAACACGGGGCAAAACGCCCTGGCGCAGGTCAAATCGTTTGACGAAGCGTTGGGCCTGACGGGCCTGATCGTGACCAAACTCGACGGCACCGCCAAGGGTGGCGTGCTGTGCGCCATCGCCCGCGAAAAAGCCATTCCGGTGTACTTCATCGGGGTCGGTGAAAAACTGGAAGACTTGGAAACCTTTGACGCCCGCGAATTCGCGCAGGCGCTGCTGAGCTGATCGAGACCCTTGCCATGACCTCCACCAACGAACCCCGCCTCACATCCCTCTCCCACGGCGGGGGTTGCGGCTGCAAGATCGCCCCGGGTGTGCTGTCCGACATCTTGAAAAGCACCCACGCCTTGCCCGTGCCCAAGGAGTTGTTGGTCGGCATCGAAACCGCTGACGACGCCGCGGTCTACCAACTCAATGACGAGCAAGCGCTGATCGCGACCACCGACTTTTTCATGCCCATCGTCGACGACCCCTTCGACTTTGGCCGCATTGCCGCCACCAACGCCATCAGCGACGTGTACGCCATGGGCGGCACGCCCATCATGGCGCTGGCCCTGGTGGGCATGCCGGTCAATGTGCTGTCGGTGCAGACCATCGGACGCATCCTGGAAGGCGGCGCCAGCGTCTGCCAGGCCGCAGGCATACCAATCGCGGGCGGCCACACCATCGACTCGGTCGAACCCATTTATGGCTTGGTGGCGCTGGGCCTGGTCCACCCCGGGCGCATCAAGCGCAATGCCGACGCCCAGCCGGGCGACGTGCTGGTGCTGGGCAAACCGCTGGGCGTGGGCGTGCTGTCGGCCGCCCTCAAGAAAAACGCCCTGCCCCCCGAAGGCTATGCTCAGATGATCGCCACCACCACACAGCTCAACACGCCAGGCCCCGCTCTGGCTGCGCTGCCAGGTGTGCACGCACTGACTGACGTGACCGGCTTCGGTCTGGCGGGCCATGCGCTGGAGATGGCCCGCGGCTCGGCCTGCACCGTGACATTGGACTGGCCGCAAGTCCCCCTGCTGCCGGGTGTGCGCGAGCTGGCCAGCCAGGGCATGGTGACAGGTGCCTCTGGGCGCAATTGGGCAGGCTACGGCCAACAGGTGCGCCTGTCAGAGGGCTTTGCGGCCCCCGATCAGGCCTTGCTGAGCGACCCCCAGACCAGTGGTGGCCTGTTGGTGGCCTGCCGCCCCGACACGGTGGCCGCTGTGATGGACACTTTCAAAAAGCACGGTTTTGAGCATGCCGCCGTGATCGGTGAAGTCCAAGCCGGCCCCGCCGAACTGGTGGTTCGGGGCTGAGGGGTTCGCAGGCTGGGTGCTTCACCACTTGTAACAATTGCCCAACAGGCCTGTTAGCACTCCCCTCATGAGAGTGCTAACATCGGGTCAATTCTGAAAGGAGTTCTGGAATGAACATTCAAACTGGATCCCCGGCCACCTCGGTGACGCTGAGCAACCCTTGGGCCGTGGTGCCCTCGCTCGGCCATCTGGACGCTTACATATCTGCGGTCAACCGCATGCCCATGCTCACCCTCGAGGAAGAGCAAGCCGCCGCCCGCCAGCTCAAAAACGAGGACAACCTTGAAGCCGCCCGCAAATTGGTGCTCTCGCACTTGCGGCTGGTGGTTTCGGTCTCGCGCCAGTACTTGGGCTACGGCCTGCCCCACGGCGACCTGATTCAAGAAGGCAACATTGGCCTCATGAAGGCGGTCAAACGCTTTGACCCAGACCAAGGCGTGCGACTGGTGAGCTACGCGCTGCACTGGATCAAGGCCGAAATCCACGAGTACATCCTGAAAAACTGGCGCATGGTCAAGGTGGCCACCACCAAGGCCCAGCGCAAGCTGTTTTTCAACCTGCGCTCGATGAAGCAAGGCTTCAAAGCCGAGCTCGATGAAGGCACGCACCGCGACACCTTGTCCCCCGCCGAGGTGGACAAAATGGCCAGCCAACTGAACGTCAAGCGCGAAGAAGTGCTGGAGATGGAAACCCGCATGTCCGGCGGCGATGTGCTGCTGGACCCGGCACCCAGCGATGACGGCGAGCAGGCCTTTGGCCCCATCGCTTACTTGGCCGACGCCAACCACGAACCCACGGCCATGATCGAAGCGCACCAGCGCGACTTGATGGCGAGCGACGGCCTGATGACCGCGTTGAGTGCACTTGACGAACGCAGCCGCCGCATCGTCGAAGAGCGCTGGCTCAAGGTCAACGACAACGGCTCCGGCGGCATGACGCTGCACGAACTGGCTGCCGAATACGGCGTCAGCGCCGAACGCATTCGCCAGATCGAAGTGGCGGCCATGAAGAAAATGAAAAAATCACTGGTCGAATACGCTTGAGCGTGTTGGCCTGATCCAGACCCGGTTGTGACCGGGTCTTTTTTTGCCTGTGGATGGCACCCGCCACCTATGGCCCACACCTTTAAGATCAGCGCTCACCGCTCTTCGAGATTGACATGTCCACTTTGCCTCTGCACCGCTTCTTGATGGCCCTGACTGGGCTGCTGTTGACCGTAGCCAACCCTGGGGCACACGCCAGCGAATGGCCCACGCACACACTGCGTCTGGTCGTCGGCTTTCCGGCGGGTTCCAGCCCCGACCTGACCGCCCGTGCCCTGGCCGAGCCTTTGGGCAAGGCACTGGGGCAGACGGTGGTCGTAGACAACAAGGTGGGCGCTGGCGGCAACATCGCTGCCGACGCCGTGGCTAAAGCCACAGACGGCCACACCTTGGGGCTGATGATCAACGGCAACATGACGGTGGCCCGCATCCTGAACCCCAAGCTGGCGTATGACCCGCTCAAGGACCTGGCCCCCGTGAGCCTGATCGGCACCGCGCCGCTGCTGCTGGCTGCACCCCTAGGGGCCTCAGGCCAAACGCCAGCCCAATGGCTGGCCGAAGCCCGCCAAAACGGCCAGCAACTGAGCTACGGCTCGCCAGGTGTGGGTACGGTGGCACACCTGGGCATGGAGCTGCTCAAAGCGCGCACAGGGCTCGACCCGGTCCATGTGCCCTACCCCGGCAACCCTCAAATCATCAACGCCATGATGGGTGGCCAGATTCAGCTGGCTTTGCTGCCACCAGCGATGGCGCTCACGCAAATCCGAGCGGGTAAATTGCGGGCCATCGGCATGACCAGCAGCAGCCGCAGCACTTTGGCACCCGATGTGCCGAGTCTTTCGGAATCTGGGGTGAAAAACTACCAGCTCGAAATCTGGAACGCAGTGGCTGCTCCCGCGTCCATGCCGACGAAGCACATCCAGAAACTGTCTGCAGCCGTCAGCGACATCGTGCGCTCGCCCGACATGCGATCCCGCTTGTTCCAGCAGGGCTGGCAGGTGGTGGGCTCATCGCCCGAAGGCCTGAAGAACCGGATTGAAGCCGACACCCAAAGTCTGGGCGACATCGTGCGCAAGCAGAACATCCAGGTCAACTGACCTGGACGGGACTGGCGCACAGGGCTGGCTCAGGTCCCTTTGAGCAAGATTTTCACGTCTTGCGCCAGCGCGGGTGCACCGCTGCCGTAGCGGTTGTACAAGCGCACGCGCCCTTGCGTGTCAAAGGTGTAGCTGCCTGCGGAGTGGTCCATGGTGTAGCTGGTCGCACTCTTGCCTTCGACCTTCTTGTAGTAAATCTTGAAATCCTTGGCCACTGCAGCCAGCTGCTCGGGCGTGGCACGCAAGGCGATGAACGTGGGGTCAAAGTTGGCCATGTAGGCCTTGAGCAGTTCGGCCGTGTCGCGCTCGGGGTCGATGGTGATGAAGACCCCCTGCAACTTGTCGCCATCGGGTCCCAGCAACTGTTTGACCTGCGCCAGCTCTTGCATGGAAGTGGGGCACACATCGGGGCACTGGGTGTAGCCAAAGAACACGACCACGACCTTGCCCGCAAAGTCCTTGAGCGTGCGCACCTGGCCATGCTGGTCAGGCAGTTCCCAACCCTTGGCGTAATCGGCCCCGGTGATGTCGACGCCTTTGAAGGCGGGCTTGTCCTGGCCGCAGGCCGCGAGCAGGGACAGCGCAGCCGCCGACAGGGCAGCCAAAAATTGACGTTTGATCATACCCACCTCAGAACAGGTAATGGTCCACCAGCAACGCGGCAAACAAGGCGCTCAGGTGGATGAGTGAGAAACGGAAAGTCTTGCGCGCCAACTCGTCCGAATATTGCCGCCACAGGGCCACGGCGTAGCCAATGAAGCCGATGTTCAGTACGACGGCAAAAAACAAATACAGCCAACCGCTCATAAGGGTCATGAAGGGCAACAAGCACGCAGCCAACAGCACGATGGTGTAGAGCAAGATCTGCAAACGGGTGAACTCGTTGCCGTGCGTGACCGGCAGCATGGGCAGGCCCGATTTGCGGTAGTCCTCCACGCGGTACAGGGCCAGCGCCCAAAAGTGCGGTGGGGTCCACAAGAAAATGATGAGGAACAGGATCAAAGCCTGGTAACCCACATCACCGGTCATGGCCGCCCAGCCCAGCACGGGCGGCATGGCACCGCTTGCACCACCAATGACGATGTTTTGCGGCGTGAGCGGCTTGAGGATCACGGTGTAAATGACGGCGTAACCCACAAAGGTGGCAAAGGTCAGCCACATGGTCAAGGGATTGACCATCACGTACAACACCGCCGAGCCTGCAACGCACAAAGCGCCCGAAAACAGCAAGGCTTGGCGGTCGCTGAGTTCGCCCTTGGCCGTGGGACGCCAAGCGGTGCGCTTCATCTTGGCGTCAATGGTTTTTTCGACCAAGCAGTTGAACGCGGCTGCAGCCCCGGCCACCAACCAAATGCCTGCACAGGCCCAAAGACCCAGCACCAGCTCAGGCACACTGGGCAGCCCTGGAACGGCCAGCACCATGCCAATCAAGGCACAAAAAACAATGAGCTGCACCACGCGTGGCTTGGTCAGCGCGTAGTACTGCCGCCAAACGGTCGTTGCAGAAAAAGCAGAGGCAGAGGTCATGCGACAGGCCTTGAATCCATAAAAAGTTGCGAAGCCACCGAAGTGGTGCTGAGCGACAAAGCCCAGGTCAGAGTCATCATCAATGCCGCTGCACCGCCCGTGTGCAGCACGGCTGAGAACAAGGGCCAGTCCAACACCACGTTGGACAGGCCCGTGAAAAATTGCAGCACCGACAGCGCCAACAGCGCCTGCGCAGGACGAACCAAGCCCGGCTGCAAACGCAGTCGCCAGCCCACACCGAGCAACACCGCCAAGACGACCCAGGCCATGCAGCGGTGGATGTAATGGATGCTGGCCAGCGCCGAGAAGGGCAAAGGCTGTCCATCGGAGCCCAGCCCCAGTTCACGCCAAAGCCTGAAACCCAGCCCATTCATCTCGGGCCACCATTGGCCCTGACAAGTTGGAAAGTCACTGCACGCCAGCACCGCGTAATTGGTGCTCACCCAAGCGCCCAAGGCGATTTGCAGCCACAGCAGCAACCAGACCGCCACCAGAGCCCAACGCAGACCACGCGGGATGACGACACTGCGCCAGCCTTCGTAGCGCACGGCCTGCATCACCAGCAAAGCCAGCAATCCGATGGCCAACAGCAGGTGCAAGCTCACGATGAGCGGAAACAGCTTCATGGTCACGGTGAGTGCACCAAAAGCACCCTGCAAGCAAACCCAAACCAAGCTCAACAGCGGCCAGCCTGGGTGAACCGCCAAGCGGCGGTCACGCCACCACTGACGCCAAGTCAGCGCGCACAAAGCGATGATCAAAACCCCGACGCCTGTGGCCATGTAGCGGTGGACCATTTCAATCCAAGCCTTGCCGTGGGTCACCGGACCCGTGGGCATGGCCGCCTGGGCTTGAGCAATGTCATGGTGTGCCCCCAGCGGGGTGGCGCTGCCGTAGCAGCCTGGCCAATCGGGGCAGCCCAGACCCGAGTCGGTCAGTCGCGTGAAGGCCCCCACCAGAACCAACTCGAAGGTGAGGATCAGCGTGAGCACGGTCAGCGCCTTCAAGCGCCGCGCAGGCCCTGCCGTGCGGTGCTGCCGCCAAGTCCAGAACAAGGGCAGGCCCGCCACCAGCAGGCCCACACCCATGAGCTGCAAGGCCGGGCTGAGGTTGTACAAATCCACCTGCATGGTGTCAGCGTCCCGGCTGGTCCCAGGACGCAGAGGCGCGCATGAGGCGCTCCAAGTCACGTTTGGCTTTGGAGGCCGCGGTCATGTCCATGTGGGCCGGAAAACGCATCATCCAGTTGCCCATCGGGTCAACCACATACAAATGGTCTTGCAGCGCGTGTCCGGGTGCAGGACTCAACCAACTTTGCAGTGTGGCGGCGTCCATGCGCAGCGCTTGTGAAGGGTCCAGTGCCGGCAACAATTTGGTCGGCACGGCTGCTTCGTCGTTGATCAGCCACAACCTGTCCAGACGGTCTTTGTCTTTGCCAAGTACCTCGCGCAGCTGGCGCTGAAAATACAGGTTCTGCTGGCATGCCGCATCGCATGCACCGCTGCCCACCGACACCAAGAGCCATTGCCCCTTGAGGCTGGACAACTGCAGTGCTTTGCCCTGCATGTCACGCACCGTGGCTTGCGGCATGTCTTTCGGGGGCGTGACCAGTTCGCCGTAGTTGCGACGGCTCTCAGGGCGGATCACGTAATACGTGACATACGAAGCGATCACGGGCGCGGCGCACACCAGCATCACCATCAGCATCTTGAAGCGGCCAGAGACGGTTCGGCGCTCATCGGCCTGAGCCACCTCGCCTGGTGCTGGCATGTCGTGCACGGTCATGGCCAAGGGCACATCAACCGTTTTTTTGTTTTCTGAGGGGTTGGACAATTTGGAACCAGACATAAAGTAAGGCGATCAGGGCACTGAGCCCGAACCACTGGAATGCATAACCATGGTGTTTTTCGATGCCCGAAGCCACTTGTGGCCACTCGCGCAACAAGCCTTCGCTGGCGGGGCCGGCTTGTGCCGCGCTGACTTCCAAGAGCGGCAAGCCTGTTTCAGCACGAAAATCATTCAAGTCGAGATTTTGCCGTATCGGGCCCCGCTCCACGCCAGCGAAGTCATACATCCGTGAAGGCCATGGGGCCAAATGCGCTTGCAGGCTCACCTCGCCCTCGGGGGTGCTGACTTGCGGCAAGCTTTGGCGGTCAGTGAAGGACCGCGCCACCCAGCCGCGTTGCACCAAGATCGCGGCATCTGTCCCAGTCAGCACCAAGGGGGTCACCACATAAAAGCCTGCACGGCCTTGCATCTGCCGGTTGTCGAGGTAGACGGTTTTGGGGGCTTCCCAGCGGCCTTTGAGCAGCACGGGTCGGTGCAACAGGGCTTGGCGCTTTTCCAAACCCTCATCAGGCCGACCCAAGTCAACGCCCAGCACTGGCGCCATGGCCGCTTGCGAAAGCCTTTGGTCCACGAGCAGCTGCTTTTCATCGGCCCGCCTCAGTTGCCAACGGCCCAAAGCCGCCGAAGCCAGCACCCCAAGGAGCGCAGCCAGCAGAATCAAGGAACGCCCCCAGGACAAGGAGCGCCCAGTCATTGGATAATCCCGTTCATGAAAATCCTTGTTGCATTTGCATTTGTGGCCATTTTGGCCAGTCTGGCCATGGCCTTGGTGTACATGATGCGCGGCGGCGCACCCAGTTCAGAAGGCCAACCGCGGCCCAAAGGCAATATGGCGCGGGCATTGGCTTTTCGGGTCGGATTTTCCATCCTGCTGTTCATCTGTGTCCTCATCTCTTGGAAGATGGGCTGGATTCAGCCTTCGGGTATTCCGGCCGGCGCCTGATTTGCCACCACACAAAAAAAGCGCCCGACTGGGCGCTTTTTTGTTGCGGCTAGGCAGCCATCAGAGCCAGTACACGAGGATGTACAAACCCAGCCACACCACGTCAACGAAGTGCCAATACCAAGCTGCACCTTCAAAACCGAAGTGACGCTCAGTTGTGAAATGGCCCTTTTGCAGGCGCAGTGTGATGAACAGCAGCATCAACATGCCCACAAACACGTGGAAACCATGGAAGCCGGTCAGCATGTAAAAGGTCGAACCGTAAACACCGGACGACAGTTTCAAGTTCATGTCGCTCCAGGCGTGGGCGTATTCATAACCCTGAACAAACAAGAAGACAACGCCCAACAACACTGTCATCCACATGAAGCGGATGGTCTTGCTGCGGTCACCGTGCTGCAAAGCGTGGTGAGCGATGGTCAGCGTCACACCCGAAGTCAACAGCAAAGCGGTGTTGATGGTGGGGAGCCAGAACGGCGTCATGGTCTGGAAGGGCTCGATGATGCCGGCGGGCGAAGCCGTGGCACCGGCTGCCAGCGAAGGCCACACCGCTTTGAAGTCAGGCCAGATCAAGGCGTTTTCCAGGCTGCCCAGGGCCGGCAAGGAGTGCATGCGGGCCCACCACAGTGCCGAGAAAAAGGCACCGAAGAACATGACTTCCGAGAAGATGAACCAGGTCATGCTCCAGCGGTAAGACAGGTCGATTTTGTGGCCGTACATACCGCCTTCGCTCTCAGCGATGGCTTCTTTGAACCATTGGTACAAAACCACCAACCACCAGGCCAAACCACCGAACAAGGCATAACGGCCCCAGTCTGCGCCATTGATCCACTGACCTGCGCCAAGAATCACGAAAAACAGACCAATGGCCGCCATCACGGGGTGACGTGATGAGTGGGGAACGTAGTAATAAGGCGTTGTGCCGTGTGCGGTAGAACTCATGGGGACTCCTGCTCTCTTTTCTTGGTAACTCAATTCTGGGGTTAAAAACCGGTGGGTTGAACCACCACCCAATTGACCAGGGCCATCAGCCCCAGCACAAATAACAATGCAATCGCAATGCCCACCACAATGATGTGAAAGGGATTGAGACGCTCGGTGTCTTTCTGGTAATCGGCACTTTTGCGGATGCCCAAGAAAGACCACAGCACGGCCTGAATGGTGCGCAGCATGGCACTCATGAGCCCACTCCGTTCATCGGCGCCACTTGAGCGACAGGTGCTGCAGGCGTCTTACCGCCCACCTCGAAAAACGTGTAGGACAAGGTGATGGTGCTCACGTCCTTGGACAGCTTGGGATCGATGACAAACGAAACCGGCCATTGCTTTTTCTCGCCAGGCTCGAGCGTGTACTGGTTAAAGCAAAAACACTCGAGCTTGTTGAAATGGCTGGCCGCCTGGTGAGGCGCGTAGCTCGGAATGGCCTGCGCCGCCATGCGGCGGTTTTGGACATTCTGGAACTCGTACATGACCGTGGCCAGCTCGCCAGGATGGACCTGCACCGATCGCTTTTGTGGCTTGAATTCCCAGGGCCCACGGGCATTGGCATCGAACTCCACCGTGATGGTGCGGCTCAAATCCACTTGGGTGTTGGCAGGCAACTTGACTGCTGCACCCGTGGTTCCGTTGCCGGGCACCATGCGCTCCGAGACCGACAGGATGTTGATCCCGGTGATCTCGCAGATGTGTTTGTAAATCGGGATGAGCGCGTACCCAAAGCAGAACATACCCGCAGTCACGACTGCCAGTTTGCCCACCATCTTCAAGTTTTCAGAGCGCAGGTTCATCCGATTTGCCTCAATAGCCCAAAAGCACCATCTTGGTCAAAAAGCCCACGAAAAACACAACGGCTACCGAGGCCAGAATCAGGCCCAGGCGCACATTGTTTTTCTTTTGTTCGGGTGTCATCACAAGCCTGCGATCAGCCGATCACGCGCGTGGCGGACTCGTCGAGCTTGGGTGGATTTTCGAAGGTGTGGAAAGGTGCTGGCGAAGGCACTTCCCACTCCAGACCCTCAGCGGCTTCCCAAGGTTTCTGGCTTGCTTTGTCGCCTTGACCACGCATGGTCGGAAGCACAATGAACAAGAAGAAGTAAACCTGAGCGAAGCCGAAGAAGAAAGCACCGACTGAAGCAATCATGTTGAAGTCAGTGAACTGCATCGGGTAGTCGGCATAGCGACGTGGCATGCCAGCCAGACCCAAGAAGTGCATCGGGAAGAAGGTCACGTTGAAGGAAATCAACGACCACCAGAAGTGCAGTTTGCCGCGCGATTCGTTGTACATCACACCGGTCCACTTGGGCACCCAGTAGTAAAAGCCAGCGAACAAAGCGAACAGCGAACCCGCCACCAGCACGTAGTGGAAGTGAGCCACCACGTAGTAAGTGTCTTGCATCTGGATGTCGATGGGAGCCATCGACAAGATCAGGCCTGTGAAGCCGCCCAGCGTGAACACGAAGATGAAACCCACAGCAAACAGCATGGGGGTTTCAAACGTCATGGAACCACGCCACATGGTGGCGATCCAGTTGAAGATCTTCACAGCGGTCGGCACGGCAATCAGCATCGTGGCGTACATGAAGAACAACTGACCTGTCACGGGCATGCCGGTCGTGAACATGTGGTGTGCCCACACGATGAACGACAAAATAGCGATCGAGGAGGTGGCGTACACCATCGAGGCGTAACCAAACAACTTCTTGCGGGCAAAAGCAGGCACGATCTGGCTGATGATGCCGAAGGCCGGCAAGATCATGATGTACACCTCAGGGTGACCGAAGAACCAGAAGATGTGCTGGTACATGACCGGGTCACCGCCACCAGCAGGATTGAAGAAGCTGGTGCCAAAGTGGCGATCGGTCAAGGTCATGGTGATCGCGCCAGCCAAAACGGGCATCACAGCGATCAGCAGGTAAGCAGTGATCAACCAAGTCCATGCGAACATGGGCATCTTCATCAGTGTCATGCCAGGAGCGCGCATGTTCAGGATGGTCACGATGATGTTGATCGAACCCATGATGGACGATGCACCCAGGATGTGCATGGCAAAAATACCTGCGTCCATCGAAGGACCCATTTGCAGGGTCAGCGGTGCGTACAGTGTCCAGCCAGCAGCAGGTGCGCCGCCAGGCATGAAGAACGAACCGGCCAACATGATGGCTGCAGGAATCATCAGCCAGAAGCTGAAGTTGTTCATGCGGGCAAAGGCCATGTCAGAAGCGCCGATTTGCAAAGGCAGCATCCAGTTCGCAAAGCCCACGAAGGCGGGCATGATCGCGCCGAACACCATGATCAGACCGTGCATGGTCGTGAACTGGTTGAACAGCTCGGGGTTGACGATTTGCAGGCCAGGCTGGAACAGCTCGGCACGGATCAGCAGGGCCAAAACGCCGCCAATCATGAGCATGGCGAAACTGAACAACAGGTACAGCGTACCGATGTCCTTGTGGTTGGTCGCAAAGACCCAGCGACGCCAGCCAGCAGGCGCGTGACCGTGGTCGTCGTGAGCGTGATCGTGATGGTCGAGAACGGCACTCATCTTGATTTCCTCTTTACTTGATACGGTTCAGGCTTACTTGCGAGCGGCCAGCACATCCGCTGGTTGCACAATCTGCCCGGTCTTGTTCGACCAGTTGTTCTTGGTGAAAGTGATCACAGCAGCGATCTCGGTGTCGGACAGTTGCTTCCACGAGGGCATGGCACCATTGTTTTGACCATTGAGCAGCACAGCCACTTGCTTGAGTTTGTCTGCATCCAGCACAACAGCCGAACCATCGAGTGGTTTGATCGGACCGGCACCCTTGCCGTTGGCCTGGTGGCAAGCAGCGCAGTTGGCCGCGTAGACCTTCTCGCCGCGCTTGGACAAATCGTCCAAAGCCCAAACTTTGCTTGGATCGTCCGCCTTGGCCGCTTGTTTCTTCTTCTCGACGTCCACCCACTTCGCGTAGTCCTCAACAGACAGGACTTTCACATGGATAGGCATGTAAGCGTGTTCTTTACCGCACAGTTCTTGGCACTGGCCGTAGAAGTCACCCGTCTTTTCGGCGCGGAACCAGGTATCACGAACAAAACCAGGGATCGCATCTTGTTTGATACCGAAAGCAGGCACAGCGAAGGCGTGGATCACGTCGTTGGCTGTCGTGATCACGCGCACCTTTTTGCCCACAGGCACCACCAAGGGGTTGTCCACTTTGAGCAGGTAGTTGTCGCCTTCGGGTTTGCCCGCGTTGGACATGGCGCGCTGGCTGGAGTCCAGAGTGGAGATGTAGCTCAGGCCTTCGCCCTCACCTTTGAGGTAGTCATAACCCCATTTCCACTGGTAGCCGGTGGCCTTGATCGTCAGATCGGCGTTGGTGGTGTCTTTTTGGGCCACCAGCACTTTGGTCGCTGGCAGGGCCATCAAGATCACGATCAGGAAAGGCGCTGCGGTCCACAAAATTTCAACGGTGACCGACTCGCTGAAGGTCGCAGGCTTGTGGCCCACAGATTTGCGGTGCTTCCAGATGGAATAGAACATCACCGAAAAAACGGCAATGAAAATCACCGTGCAGATGATCAACATCATCCAGTGCAACCAATGCTGCTCTTCGGCGATTTTGGTCACCGGAGGGGCAAAGTTCAATTGGTTGACTGCGGGACCGCCCGGCAAGTCATTGACGGCGTGGGCGGCTGTCGCCAGCATCACGCCTGTGAAGATGCCCACGCGGGACAGCAGCGAAGCCAGTTTTCTGGAAATGTTCTTCATGGTTCTCACAAACTTCCAAGTCACGTTTAGATCCACACCTTTGGCCCCGGCTGTTGCCAGCCCGGGCCAGGCCAGCGCATAACGCCAAGCCTTTCTTAGGGATTCGCCTCTGATGAATAACATATTCAACAGATTTCTCGCTTGGGCGCAATGCAAACCCCATAAGCGCCAGATGAACTGGACGGACGAAATAGCGGCGAATTTTACCTGACTTGTGAATGGGTTTTGATATTTCTCAAAGCCAATGCCATCAAGTCTTTCTGGCGCTGAGCATCTGGCGCATGTCGTCCAGGCCAATTTGGCTCTCCGACTGCACTTTGTGGCGCGCCATGGGCTTGAGCGCGTGACCGTACACCACCTCAAACGTCAAGCACAGCCGGCCCTGCTCATCGGGCCGGGCCAAGGCCTGCAAAGCCTGCATCAAATCGGCCCGCCAGCGGCGTCCACGCAGCCCTGCAAACCTCTGCCCATGCAGGTTTCGGCCCAGTTCGCGCAGTTCGGCCAGCAAGCGCTCGGGGGTTTCATAACTCAAGGTGATCCGCTCCATGTCCATGACAGGCTCGGCGAACCCGGCATGCACCAGCATGTCGCCCCAATCGTGCATGTCGGTGAACTCATGGGCGGGCGCTGGCCAGCCCTTTTGGGCATAAATTTGACGCAATTCCCGCAGGGTATCAGGGCCAAAACACGAAAACATCAGAAAACCGTCGACCGCCAGCGCCCGGTGCCAGGCCGCAATCAAGGCCTGCGGGTCGGCCGCATGGTGCAGCTGCATGTTGGCCCACAGCATGTGAATCGCCCCTGCGGGCGGGGAGCCCACATGGGCCGCAGGCCCCATCCAGCGCGAAAGCTGCCACCAAGCGCCACGGGTCTGCAAATGAGCCGCCTGGGCGTGCGCCGCCTGCTTGGCCACCAGCCAGGCCGGGGCTTTGGGGTAGCGCTGCAGCAACTTTTGGTGCGCCTCGATCCCGCCCCGCAACGGCTCCCAATGCGCCCAGGTTTGGGGCTGCAAACGGATGAAGTCCAGCCGTTCCAGCATGCGAGAGGCTATTTCTTCGTGCAGCCAGGGTGACGCAACACCGTGCACAGGCAAAGCAGCCCATCGCTCAGAGGCAAGCGGGTCGAGGGTGGGGGGGCGTTCAGAAGAGGACATGTCAATCCATTCGGGCCTTGCAGGCCGCAACAGCCTGGCAGTATATTGATTTCATGGTTCACAACTGGTTCAAGGGGCTCACCGCACCTCGCCTCGGGCGCGATCTGGGCGCTTGGCTGCCCAGCCGCTGCGCCATTTGCCGCGACTGGCCGACGGCCCCCGTGTGCGACCACTGCATTGCGCATTACGCGCAACCCCAGCCCCGTTGCCAGCGCTGTGCGCTGCCCCTGCCAGCGGGCCAAATCTGCGGGGCTTGCCTGAAATACCCGCCCCCCATCGATGTGTGCCTCAGTGCCGCCGCCTACAGCTGGCCTTGGATCGATCTGATCGCCCAACTCAAATTCCACGCCCAACCGGGCTGGGCTCGCCCCTTGGCCACCTTGATGCGCAGCAGCGACGGGGTAGAGGACACGCTGGAGGCCGCCGACTGGGTGCTGCCCATTCCGCTCTCGCGCGAGCGCTTGGCCGAGCGTGGCTACAACCAGTCTTGGCTGTTGGCGCGGCACCTTTCTCCGGGCAAGGCACAGCCGCAGTTGCTGCTGCGCACACGCGACACCCCTTCGCAGCGCACATTGCCGCGCAGTGAGCGACTGGCCAACCTGGAGGGCGCTTTTGCGGTAGAACCTCTGCGCGCGCACGAATTGCGAGACAAGCGCGTGGTGTTGGTGGACGACGTCATGACCAGCGGGGCCTCGCTGCACACCGCCGCCCGGGTGCTGCGCCAAGCTGGGGCAAAGCACATCAGCGCCGTGGTGCTGGCCCGCACCGAGGCGCAAACCGAAGCAGACTTGGACAGCCTGCCCTTTTGACAGGCCACGCCGAGGCAGCCTCAGGCTCACGGCACAATACCGACCATGTTTCATATCGTCCTGGTCGAACCCGAAATCCCACCCAATACGGGCAACGTCATCCGGTTGGCCGCAAACACGGGCTGCACACTGCACCTGATTGAGCCCTTGGGTTTTTCGATGGACGACAAGCACATGCGCCGCGCCGGGCTCGATTACCACGAGTACGCCCAGCTGCGACGCCATGCCAATTGGGAAGCGTTTTTGGCGACAGAACAGCCCCAAGCCGAGCGCATGTTTGCGCTGACCACGCGCGGCAGCCAAGCGGCCCACACCATCGGGTTTCAGCCCGGCGACTGGCTGGTCTTTGGTGCCGAAACGCGGGGCCTGGCACCCGAGTTGCGCGAGCGCTTTGCAGCCGGGCAGCGTATCCGCTTGCCCATGCGCGAAGGCCAGCGCAGCCTCAACCTGTCCAACGCCGTGGCCGTCACCGTGTTTGAGGCTTGGCGGCAAAACGGTTTTGGCGGGGCCAGCGCCCCCAGCCTCTGATCAGCGTGTGATCAGACGTACATCCTGGCCAGCGACTCGGCCACGCACACGGGTTTGTCGCTGCCTTCGCGCTCGATCGTGACATCCCACTGGATCTGCATGCCATTGCCATCGATGGGGGTGGCCGATTGCAGCTTGAGCTGGGCACGCAAACGGCTGCCCACAGGCACAGGAGCCATGAAGCGCACTTTGTTCAGGCCGTAATTCACGCCCATGCGCACGCCTTTGACCTGCACCGTGTTGTCAAAGAACTGAGGCAGCAAAGACAAGGTCAAAAAGCCATGCGCGATCGGGGCGCCAAAAGGGCCTGCCTTGGCCCGCTCGACATCCACATGGATCCACTGGTGGTCTCCGGTGGCATCTGCAAAACGGTTGACCTGCTCTTGGGTGATGTGCACCCATTCGGAAGTGGCGACGTGTTGGCCCACGCAAGCGGCCAGATCGGCCAGTGTTTCAAAGGTTTTCATGTCGAACACTTTAGGCAAGTCGGCCAACAACCCTTGTCCATGCCGCGACACTTCAAGGGCTAACCCCAAGTCAAAGGCCTCACTTGGCGGACATCCGACTAAGCTCTTGCCGCAATCGCGCCAACTCGGCGCGGTAATGTTCCGCATCGCCATAGTCGGCAAAGCCGTGGTAATGCGCATGGGCTTGAACGACCTTGCGGGCGTGCTTGATGGGGCACCAATACTGCTCCGTCAAACCCACCACCTCGCGCACATAAGCCACCACGCCTGTGCCATAAGAGCAATACGCACAGTTGATTTTTTCGATCAGGTTCAGGTACGCCAAGTGGGTGCGGTCAAACACAAAATACTGGCTGCGCTTGACGCGGGGAATCCGATACAGAGGAAAACAAACCCATTGGTACAGGGTGACAAACACATCCAACAGCAAGAAGGCGATGAACACCGGGTAAATGAAAGGCATGCTGATGAGACTGCGCCAATCCGAGCTGAACACATAGCGCAGCAAGCCCATCTTGAAACGCTTTTGCTGTGACAGCACTTCGGACTCAAACCGGACCTTGCTTAACTCGAAGTCGGCCTGCCACTGCTGCCGGCGCGATCTGGCCTCATGCTCGATGCGTTCTTCCAAATCGCGGATGCGCGCCAGAAATTCACTGATGTCAGGATTCATCTCCAACGCCTTGGGTAGCCATGCATGGAAACAATGTACCCGGGATGGGGCCAAGCCAGAGAACAGAAAACCGGTATCCAAGCGTGCCACACAAAGCGCCAGGGTGCCAAGGCGGCACCAACACTCAGAGGGACTTGGCGACCAAACGGCTCGCGGGAAAACTCAGCATGAACGTCGATCCGCGACCGGGCTCACTGTCGATGCGCAATTGCCCACCGTGGCGCTGCACCACATGCTTGGTGATGGCCAACCCCAAGCCGGTGCCCCCAGTTTCGCGTGAACGGCTGCGGTCCACGCGGTAAAACCGCTCGGACAGCCGAGGCAAATGCTCAGGCGCAATGCCCGGGCCGGTGTCTTTCACTGAAAAAACCACCTGGTCATCTTCAGTGCGAGACCAAGCGATGCGGATCGTGCCGCCAGCCGGGGTGTAGCGCACCGCGTTGTTGGCCAAGTTGGACATGGCGCTGAGCAGCTCGTTGCGTGAGCCAGACAAACACCAATCAGGCACGGGCTCCAACACCAAAGTGTGCACAGGCCCCGTCGATTCGGGGTCTTGCAAGGCCGACAGGGCCAAGGCATCGTCGCGCACCTGCAGCGTCAAAGGCGCCAGCGCCACGGGCTCGCCTTTGCCGGGCAAGGGGCTGCCTTCCAACTGAGACAGGATCAGCAAATCGCTCACCAAGGTCTGCATTCGGCTGGCTTGCACGGCCATCAAATCCAAAAAGTGATGCTGCTCATCTGGGTCTAAGGGCAAACTCTGCAAAGTTTCTACAAAGCCGCTCAGCACGGTCAGAGGCGTTCGGATTTCGTGCGACACATTGGCCACAAAATCACGGCGCATGATCTCGGCTTGGTGCACCGCAGTGATGTCACGGGTCAGCAGCAGTTGCTGTCCGTCCCCGTAACGGTGCAACTGCACCGACAACTTGACGCTCTTGGTCAGCGTGGGCGATCGACCTTCGATGACGACTTCGCCATCGTGCTTGTCTTGCGTGAAATAACGCGAAAAAACCGGGTCTCGCACCATGTGCACCACGTGTTGCAGATGGTCTCTGTGAGAGTCGATGCCCAAGTGCAAAGCTGCCGTGTCATTGCACCACTCGATGCGTCCCTCTTTGTCCAGCAAGGTCACCCCATTGGGCGAGGCCTGAATGGCTTGCAAAAAATGCTGCAAACGGTCCGCATGCACTTGTACTTGCTGGTCTCGCTGCTGCAGCAAGCGGCGCATGCGGTCAGCCAAATCACGCCACAGTCCTTTGAGGACGGGCTGGTTCGCCACCTGCCCGGCGCGCAGCCAGACTTCAAGACGGTGGGCACGCCACAGCTGCTGAAGAACCCAGCCCCAGCTGACCAGCGCCACCATGGCCAATGCGGCGGTCCAGCCGCCGTACCACCAAGCGGCCCCTGCGGCCACCAAGCTCCAAAAAATCAGCGAAACCAGATGCGATGCCATGCCTTAAGCCGAAGGCGAAGCGGTCAGGCGGTAACCTGCCCCACGAACAGTCTCGACCATGCGGCCGGCGTTGCCCAGAGACTCACGCAAGCGCTTGACATGCACATCGACCGTGCGCTCTTCGATGTAAACATGGTCGCCCCAGACCTTGTCGAGCAACATGCCCCGGCTGTGCACGCGTTCAGGGTGGCGCATCAGGTATTGCAGCAATTTGAACTCGGTAGGTCCAATTTTGAGAGGTTGCTCGGCCCAGTTCACACGGTGGGTGTCGGCGTCCAGACTCAGCTCGCCGATGCTCACCACGCCCCCGCCTTGTTCAGGCGCGCGGCGGCGCAGCACCGCACGAATGCGCGCCAGCAACTCCCGTGGAGAAAACGGTTTGACAATGTAATCGTCCGCCCCCGCATCGAGCCCAGCCACGCGGTCAGGTTCGTCGCCTCGGGCGGTGATCATCAAAATCGGCACGGCCTTGCTGCGTGCAGACGAACGCCAGCGCTTGGCCAGACTCAGGCCGCTCTCGCCGGGGAGCATCCAGTCCAGCAAGATCACATCGGGCAGCACTTCGTCCACCTCGCGCAAGGCCGATTCAGCGTCCATCGCACACACCGGTTGGAAGCCGTTGTGGCGCAGGTTCACGGCGATCAGCTCGGCAATGGCCGGCTCATCTTCAACAATAAGGATGCGAGGCAGGTTTCTCATTTCACAGCAGATTCAATGTCAGCCAAGGCCGTGTGGCGCACATCGGCGCCTTTGACCACATAAATGACGAATTCGGCAATGTTCTTGGCATGGTCGCCGATGCGCTCAATGGCTTTGGCCACAAACAGCAAGTCCAGGCTGGCCGAGATCGTGCGCGGGTCTTCCATCATGTAAGTCACCAACTTGCGCATGAAGCCATTGAACTCGGCATCGATCAAATCGTCTTCCTTGAGAATTTCCAAAGCGGTGTTGACGTCCAGTCGGGCAAACGCATCGAGCGACTTGCGCAACAAGGCCGAAGCCAAATCAGACGCCACGCGCAGCTCGGTGGAAGGCAAGTTCCGTGGGTTGCCCTGCTCCAGAATCTGCTTGACCATGCGGGCAATGCGATCGGCCTCGTCGCCCACGCGTTCCAGGTTTCCGGTGATTTTCGAAATCGCCATCAACAAGCGCAAATCGCGGGCTGTGGGTTGGCGGCGCGCAATGATCGAGGCCAGTTCCGCGTCGATTTCCACTTCCATGGTGTTGACTTGGCGCTCGGTTTCGATCACCTGATTGGCCACCTCAGAGCTGAACTGGGCCAGCGAATACACCGCGTGGCGGGTCTGCGACTCAACCAAACCACCCAGCTCCAATACACGCGAAGACACGCCCGTCAGGTCGGCATCGAATTGGCTTGAAATGTGTTTTTCCATGGTGCTCTCCGGATCAGCCGAAACGGCCAGTGATGTAGTCTTCGGTTTCTTGGCGTGTGGGTTTCATGAAAATCTGATCGGTCTTGCCGAACTCGATCAACTCACCCAAGTACATGTAAGCGGTGTAGTCCGACACACGCGCCGCTTGCTGCATGTTGTGCGTCACGATGGCCACGGTGTAGTCGCTCTTCAACTCATGCACCAGCTCTTCCACCTTGGCGGTAGAGATCGGGTCGAGCGCCGAAGTGGGCTCGTCCAACAAAATCACCGACGGCTTGACGGCCACGGTGCGCGCAATGCACAAGCGCTGCTGCTGGCCACCCGACAAAGACAAGCCGCTTTGGCCCAGTTTGTCCTTGACCTCGTTCCAGATCGCGCCTTTGGTGAGCGCCCATTCCACACGCTCATCCATTTCAGAACGGCTGAGGTTTTCATACAACTTCACACCAAAAGCGATGTTGTCATAGATCGACATCGGGAACGGTGTGGGCTTTTGGAACACCATGCCGACTCGGGCGCGCAAGAGGTTCAAATCCTGCTTGGCGTCAAGGATGTTGTTGCCGTGCAGGTTGATTTGGCCCTCCGCACGTTGGCCAGGATACAAGCTGTACATGCGGTTGAGCGTGCGCAGCAAGGTTGACTTGCCACAGCCCGAAGGACCGATGAACGCTGTGACCTTGCCTTCGGCGATGTCCAGGTTGATGTTTTTCAGGCCCTTGAAGGTGCCGTAATAGAAATCGAGGTTTCGAATCTCGATGGCATTGCGAATGGGCTCGTTGGAAGTCGGCATGTTCATTCCATTCTTCAAAATCAGTGTTGGGTGTTGTCGCGGAAAAACACGCGAGCGACGATGTTCAGGATCAAAACAGTGACCGTGATGAGCAATGCACCACCCCAAGCCAAACGGACCCAGTTGTCATAAGGGCTCATGGCGAACTGGAAAATCACCACTGGCAAGTTGGCCATCGGTGCGTTCATGTTGGTCGAGAAAAACTGGTTGTTCAAGGCTGTGAACAGCAAAGGGGCTGTTTCACCGCTGATGCGGGCCAAAGCCAGCAGCAAACCGGTCATCACGCCCGACTGCGCAGCACGCAGGGTGACGAAGGTCGCCACTTTCCAGCGCGGCGCACCCAGCGCAAAAGCCGCTTCACGCAGACTGCCGGGCACCAGGCGAAGCATGTTTTCTGTGGTGCGAACCACCACCGGGATGGCGATCAGTGACAAAGCCACTGTGCCCGCCCAACCAGAGAAATGCCGCACTTGAGCCACCAACACCGCATACACAAACAAGCCCAACACAATGGAGGGCGCAGACAGCATGATGTCGGTCACAAAACGGGTCAGTCCCGCCGTCTTGCTCTGATCACCGTACTCGGCCAAGTAAACCCCAGCCAAGATGCCAATCGGCGTGCTGATGAGCGCGGTCACGCCGACCATCAACAAGCTGCCGATGATCGCGTTGGCCAAACCACCGCCTTCTGAGCCGGGTGCGGGGGTTGACTCTGTGAAGATGGCCCAATCCAGAGCGGCAATGCCGTTCGAGAAAAGGACGAACAAAATCCAAAGCAGGACGAAAAGCCCCAGACCCATGGCCGACATCGACAGCGTCAGGCCGATCCTGTTGACAAATTGGCGTCGTTTGTAAATCGTTGAATTCATTTTGTGGTTCCTGCGTGGGGCATCAAGTCTTGGTGCCTTTGGCTTTTTCTGCGCGGATCAACATGATCTTGGCGGCAGACAAAACCACGAAAGTGATCACAAAGAGCAAGAAGCCCAGTGCGAACAACGTCGACAAATGCAGGTCAGCGGCTTCGCCAAACTCGTTGGCCAAGGTCGATGCGATGGTGGTGCCCGGCGCAAACAAAGATGCGCTCAGGCGTTGCGAATTGCCGATCACAAAGGTCACGGCCATGGTTTCACCCAGCGCACGACCCAAGCCCAGCATCACGCCGCCGATCACACCTTTTTGCGTGTAGGGCAAGACGATGCTGCGAACCACCTCCCAGGTGGTGCAGCCCAGACCATAGGCCGACTCGCGCAAGATGGGGGGCACGATTTCAAACACATCGCGCATCACCGCCGCAATGAAAGGCACGATCATGAATGCAAGGACGATGCCCGCAGCCAAAATGCCCACACCATTCATAGCGCCACCGAACAGTCTGCCAATCAAGGGCATCTGCCCCAAGGTGGACTGCAGGGCTGGCTGGCCGTATTCAGCGAACAGCGGAGCAAAAATAAAGAGACCAAACATACCGTAGATGATGGACGGCACCGCCGCCAGCAACTCGATGGCCGAGCCCAATGGGCGGCGCATGTAAACAGGGCAGGTTTCGGTCAAAAACAGGGCAATGCCAAACGACAGTGGCACCGCGATCAGCAAAGCGATTGTGGCGCTGACCAAGGTGCCAAAGATGGCAATGGCGGCACCAAATTCCTCGTTGACAATGTCCCACTCGACACGCCAAACGAATGGCAAACCAAACTTGGCCAAGGAAGGCCAAGCATTGATGAGCAATGAAATGATGATGCCCATGAGGGCAAACAAGACCATCAGGGAAAAACCCAGTGTGAGCTTGTGAAAAATGAAGTCTTCCATCCGCTGCCGCCGAGCGACGGACAGCATGTTTGCTTCGGACATTGTGTCCGCCTTGTCCACCGAGTCCATCGAAATTCCTTGCGACAACTGCATTGCAAATACCACCGATTAAGACAAGCCTCCCACCCAAGAGGTGAGAGGCTCAGAGGGTGATGCACCTGAACCAGCAGGCACCCACCGCTCGATTCAATTACTTGATTTCAGACCACACCTTGGCGCGGATCTGGTTGGTCAGCGCGTCAGGCAGTGGCACATAGTCCAGATCGGAAGCCATCTTCTTGCCGTTCTTGAAAGCCCAATCAAAGAACTTCAAGACTTCGTCCGAAGCGGCTTTGTCTGTGGGCTTTTTGTACATCAAGATGAACGACGCGGTGCTGATGGGCCAGCTCTCATTGCCTTTGGCGTTGACCATCGACACACCCATGCCAGGCACGCTGAACCAGTCAGCACCGGCTGCAGCTGCAGCAAAAGTCAGGTCATCAGGAGCGACGTACTTGCCTGCAGCGTTTTGCATTTGCAAGAAGGTCATGTTGTTTTTCTTGACGTAGGCGTATTCCACGTAACCCACAGCGCCCTTGACGCGGTTCACGTTGGCGGCAACACCTTCGTTGCCCTTGCCACCGACAGAAGATTCAGCAGGCCATTTGACGGCAGCGCCCTTGCCCACTTTGTCAGACCATTCTTTGCTGACGGCGCTCAGGTAGTCGGTGAAGTTGAAGGTGGTGCCCGAGCCGTCAGCGCGGTGCACCACGGTGATGGCTTGCTCTGGCAGTTTTTTGCCAGGGTTCAAAGCGACCAACTTGGCATCGTTCCACTTGGTGACGGTGCCCATGTAAATGTCGGCCAGCACGGGACCGGTGATGCGCAATTCGCCTGGCTTGAAGCCTTCCAGGTTCACCACTGGCACAGTGCCGCCCACGATGGCTGGGAACTGGACCATGCCGTCCTTTTCCAGATCAGCACCGGAAACTGGCGCATCGGAAGCCCCAAAGGTCACGGTTTTGGCTCGGATTTGCTTCAAACCACCGGAAGAACCGATCGATTGGTAGTTCAGACCCACACCCGTGGCGGCTTTGTAAGCCTCAGCCCATTTGGCGTACATCGGATAAGGGAATGTGGCGCCAGCGCCCGTGAGTTCAGCGGCCGTAGAGGCCAATGCTGCAACCGCCAGACCAGCGGCCACCAAGATGGATTTCATTTTCAACATGAGAACTCCCATTGAGGATAGTTGAGACTCGGAACCACTCGGGTACAGATGAATCTGCCCAAGACCCTGTGACTTTATGACTTGATTGTGACAACTTCGTGTCAAAAGAACCACTGTTTGCAAACAGGCATTCATTTCACCTGGCCGTCGTGCAAAACGCTCGCACGCTGCGAAAACGGGTCTGAACCAGCTGTCTGTGAACATGGCATGTCACATCGGTGAAAAATTAACGTCACATAATCTGAACCATCTCCAAAGTTTCACGTCAATTCCTCGCATGCAACCCAAAAGTCTTTTCGCAGCTGTTGATCTCGGATCCAACAGCTTTCGGCTGGAAATCGGCCAACTGGACGCGGGTCGCTTGCGCAGAGTCGAGTACCTGAAAGAAACCGTTCGGCAAGGCAATGGGCTCGATGCCGATCGGAATCTGAGCGAAGAAGCCATGCAACGTGGCTGGGACTGCTTGGCCCGTTTTGGTGAGCGTCTCGCCGGCTTTCGGCCCAGCCAAGTGCGCGCCGTGGCCACACAAACCCTGCGCGAAGCCCGCAACCGTGATGTGTTTCTGGCCAAGGCCAAACAAATTTTGGGCTTTCCCATCGAAGTGATTGCGGGTCGAGAAGAAGCGCGTCTGATTTATCTGGGTGTCTCGCACCTGTTGCCCCAGGCCGAGGAGCGGCGCTTGGTGGTCGACATTGGCGGGCGATCGACCGAGATGATTTTGGGCCAGAACTGGCACGCCAATACCTTGGAGTCTTATCGAGTGGGCAGCGTGGCCTGGTCAATGAAGTTCTTCCCCAGTGGTCAATGGACGGCATCGGCGTTTCGCGCTGCAGAAATTGCCGCCAAAGCCATATTGGACGAATCGCTGCCTCTGTACCCACGCAGCAGCTGGGACACCGCCTACGGCTCCTCAGGCACCATTGGTGCGGTCTCGGACGTGCTGGTGGCCGCTGGATGGCCTGCGGGCGTGATCACGCAAGAAGGACTCGACTGGCTGCAGGAAAAACTGCTCAAGGCCCAACGCCCGGAGCAACTCAAGCTCGAGGGCATTCGCGAAGACCGACGCCCAGTGATCGGTGGCGGCTTGTCGGTTTTGCGCGCTGTTTTTGATTTGCTCCAAATCAGCGAAATGCATGTGGCACAAGGCGCCTTGCGCCACGGTGCGCTGTTTGACCTGATCGACCGCGAAAGTCCTGGCGCCGATGTGCGAACCCAGATGGTTGATTGGCTGACGCAGCGCTTTGGCGTGGACGCCGTTCAGGCCGAACGCGTTTCACGCACGGCTCAAGCCTTGCTGGCACCCATGCTGGGCAAGGCGGACCCAGAGCGGCACCTGCGCAAACTGCATTGGGCAGCTCAACTGCACGAAGTGGGCATGCGCATCTCGCACAGCGATTACCACAAGCATGGCGCATACATCCTTGAAAACACGGATTTGCCAGGCTTCACCATTGATGAGCTGCACCGCTTGGGGCTGCTGGTGCTTGGCCACCGGGGCAAACTGAAAAAGTTGGACAGCACGCTGGAAGACCCCCATTTCGTGTTGCAGCTGCTGGCATTGCGATTGGCGGTGATCCTTTGTCATGCCCGACGCGACCCGGATATTTCTGATGTCCAAGTTGAATTGGACAGCAAGCGCCGCACTGTGCGTTTGGTTTTGGGCGACACATGGGCGCAGCTTTGGCCTCAGTCAGCGCACCTCCTCAAAGAAGAGGTGTTGTCGTGGCAAAAAACAGAATGGAAACTGGTACTGGCTTGACTGTGGTTTTTTGATCGGTATAAACTGTATATACGATTTAAACAAAAGAGACCCCCATGACAGTTACATCCACGACGAAACACACAACAGCGAAAAAGGCTGCTCCGGTCAAAGCCAAACGTGCTGCGCCGTCCAAGGTGGCTCAAGCTGCAGCGCCTGCGAAGGCCGCTCAGAGTGCCGCGCCCGCCAAGGTCAAAAACAAAAAAGAAACCGTGGCACCTGTGACCAAAGACAAGAAAGTCAAAGTCGTGCGCGACAGTTTCACCATTCCCAAGAACGAATTCGTTCAACTCGCTGAAATGAAGAAGAAAGCCTTGGGCTTGGGCATGGACATCAAAAAGAGCGAACTGCTGCGCGCAGGGCTCATGTTGCTGAGCGCAACGACCGACACGGCTTTCAAGAAAGCACTGAGCAATGTGCCCACACTGAAAACAGGCCGTCCCAGCAAAGTCTGATCAATCAGCCACTGAAGTTGTCACAGCTTTTCAGGGGTGGTCACAGACAAAATGATGGTCTGGTCCACCCCTTCGCGTTGGCGGCTGCGAAGCCACCAGACCGCCCCCTTGCGAATGGGACAAGAATCCGTTTGCATGCCCAGCAGTTGGGCGGCCACCTCTCCGAACGAAGGCTGATGCCCAACCACCAGCACGGGAAATTTCGCTTCAGGCCATTGCGACGCTTCCAGCACGTCTTGCACGCTGGCACCCGGCGACAGGGCATCGCGGACTTTGTATTTGCGTTGCAAAGCACGGACAGTTTGCTCGGCCCGCACGGCGGGGCTGCTCAAGATCCGTGTCCCTTCAGGCAGTTGACGGTCCAGCCACTGTGCCATGCGCTGGGCGTGCTTTTCGCCCCTGGCGGTCAAAGGGCGCAGCAGATCGTCTTCTTGACCTTCGAGGTCAAACGCTTCTGCGTGTCGCCACAAAATCAAGTCCATGCCCGCCCCTTGGTGTCAAGATTTTCCGTAGCGCGCCATCAATGCCGCCTGTGCGCCCGGCCCGGGGTGCAAAAGGGCTGCACGTTCGTAATGGCCATCGGCTTGCATGTCCCAAGCATCGCGCTGGTCGTACATGTAGGCGAGCAAACATTCGTCGATGATGCGTTGGCGCAGCGCAGGGTCTTGCACAGGCCAAGCCACTTCGATGCGGCGCATCATGTTCCGGTTCATCCAGTCGGCGCTCGACAGGTACAGCGTCTCTTGCTCGCCCGCCCTGAAATAAGACACGCGAGAGTGTTCCAGCAATTGACCAATGACAGAACGCACCTTGATGTTGTCGGTCTGCCCCGGTAAGCCCGCAGGCAACATGCAAGCGCCTCGAACGATCAGGTCAATGCGAACACCGGCTTGGCCCGCTTCCATCAGGGCCAAAATCAAGGGCTCATCGGTGAGTGCATTCATCTTCAGCACAATGCGCGAGTCCTGACCCTGCTGAGCGGCTTTTTTGACGTCGCTGATGGCCCGCAGCATGCGCGCATGCAAGCTGAATGGGGCAACGCACAGGCGATGCATTCTTGCCAAGGGGTTTTGGCTGGCCAGGTGAACGAAGAGCTGCTCCATGTCGCCTGTGATCTTTGGATCTGCCGTGAGGTAACTGATGTCGGTGTACAGCCGGGCGGTGCGCGGGTTGTAGTTGCCTGTGGACAAATGGCCATAGCGGCGCAAGTGCCGGCCTTCGCGGCGGGTCACCAGCAGCATTTTGGCGTGGGTCTTGAGGCCGACCACACCGTAGACCACCTGCACACCAATCGATTCGAGTTGTTCTGCCCAATTGATGTTGGCTTCTTCGTCAAAACGGGCCTTGAGTTCAACGACGGCAGTGACTTCTTTGCCACGTCGAACAGCCTCGCGCAGCAAATTCATCATCGCCGGGTCGCTGCCCGTGCGGTAGATGGTCTGCTGAATGGCCAAGACATCGGGGTCTTCAACCGCTTCTTTCAAAAAAGCGAGCACACCATCAAAACTCTCAAAAGGTTGATGGATGACCACGTCGCCTTGGCGCATGCGCGCCATGATCGCGCCGTGTTTGGGCAATTCGCTTGGGAAACTGGCCTGGTAAGGCGCAAACAACAAAGCGGGTCTGTCCACCAAATCAATCAGCTGTGTCAAGCGCACCAAGTTGACCGGGCCATTGACCCGAAACAAGGCTTGCTCGGGCAACTCAAACTGTTGCATCAAAAAGTCGGACAACTGCGGTGCGCAGTTCGAAGACACCTCAAGGCGAACCGCTTGACCATAGTGGCGGTGTTGCAAGCCCTGGCGCAAGGCGGTGCGCAGGTTGAGCACCTCGTCCTCATCGACCGCCAGGTCTGAATGACGGGTCACCCTGAATTGCGAAAATTGATCGACCTCTCGGCCATTGAACAGCTCAGGCAGATGGGCTCGGATCACACTGGAGAGCAGCACAAAGGTCTTGCCGCTCTCACTGAGGCGATCGGGCAAACGGATCAAACGCGGCAAGACACGGGGCACCTTGACGATGGCGATTTCATTGCTGCGGCCGAAGGCGTCCTTGCCCTTGAGGTGCACGATGAAGTTCAGTGACTTGTTGGCCACCTGCGGCATGGGGTGAGACGGGTCCAGGCTGACGGGGATCAGCAAAGGCTTGACGTCGTGGTTGAAGTACGACTTGACCCAACGCCTTTGCGCCGCATTGCGCTCACCATGCGACAGGATGCGGATGCCTTCTTTTTCAAACGCAGGCAACAACTCTTGGTTGTACAAACGGTACTGTTCGTCCACCATGGCGCGTGCGCGCTCGGCGATGGCCAGCAAGCTACGGCGACTGTAGGCACCTTCGTCGATGTCGTGCTGCGCTGCCGCCACATGTGGCTCGGCACGGACCTCAAAAAACTCGTCCAGATTCGAAGAAACAATGCACAGGTAACGCAAGCGCTCGAGCAAGGGGACGTCATGGCGACGCGCACCATCGAGCACACGCTCATTGAACGCCAAAATGCTCAGGTCACGGTCCAGCAATGGAGGGAGTGAGCCGCGCTCCAAACGTGCGCTGTTGGCTGATTCAGCCATGTTGTCTTCCCCAATCAAGTCAATTCGATGACCGATTGTTCATGTTGTTGGTGACAGCAGTGTGACAGCAGGAAGTGCCTGCCCCCGCTTGGCATGCACCGATACCAGGTTTGAGGTAAAGAGGGCCGCGGCAGCATCCCAGCCAAAGGCTTCAGCACGCAGCCGTGCCTGCGCACGGGGCAAGGTCAGGGCGCGCAAGGTGGCCGTCTGTAGATCCGCGTCCAGCACGCCGCCCATGGGCTCACCCTGGTCTGCACCCATTACTTGCAGTGGGCCGTCGACCGGGTAAGCCGCCACGGGGGTGCCGGTGGCCATGGCCTCGAGCATCACCAAGCCAAAGGTTTCGCTGCGCGACGGGAACACAAACACATCGGCAGCAGCGTAGACCTTGGCCAACTCGTCTCGCGGCAAAACCCCCATCCAATGCACGTCGGGGAAGCGTGATTGCAGGCTGGTCTCCAATGGGCCCACGCCACACACCATTTTGGTGCCGGGCAATTCGAGCTTTAGAAATGCCTCGATGTTTTTTTCGTAAGAAATTCGACCCACAAACAAAGACAGCGGCCGGGGCAAGTGCGCCAGGTAATCCAAAACCAGCGGGCGCTCGTGAAACCCAAACAAGCGGGTGTCTACCCCATGGGTCCAGGGTTTGAGCTGCTTGAATTGGCGCTTGTGCAGCATCTCCAAAACGCCCTGTGTGGGCACCATGACCGCAGACGAAGGCTTGTGAAAGTGCCTGAACAAGGCATAGCCCCAAGACAAGGGCACACGCAAAGCGGAGTGGAGGATCTCCGGGAACTTGGTGTGAAAAGCGGTGCTGAACGCCCAGCCTTTTTTCAGGCATATTTTTCTGGCTGCCCAGCCCAACGGGCCTTCCGTGGCCAAGTGAACGGCATCCGGCTGCAAGTCGTCGAGCATGCGGGCCAGCATTTTGGCTGGGCGCACCGCCAAGTCGATGCCCACGTAGCCAGGGCAAGGACGACGCTCAAACAAGCCAGGGTGAATCACCTCCACCTGCACCCCCATCGCGTTCAGTGAGGTGACCAATTCGTGCAGCGTGGTCACCACCCCATTGACTTGGGGATGCCAGGCATCGGTGATGAGCGCCAGTTTCATGCAGCGACCCCTTGAGGCAAAGACACCGCGTTCACTGTCAAGGGCCCAGCCCCCCAGTGGATGATTTCCAGTCGGCCATCCATGTGCTCGACCAAGGCGGTGCGGCTTTCCACCCAGTCGCCATCGTTGCAGTACAGAACGCCTTCGACTTCGCGGATTTCAGCGTGGTGAATGTGACCACAAACCACACCGTCGTAGCCACGGCGGCGGGTTTCGTGCGCCACAGCCACTTCAAAGTCGGAAATGAAGTTCACAGCCTTCTTGACCTTGTGCTTGAGGTAGGCAGACAAAGACCAGTATTCGAGCCCCAAACGGCCACGCATGCTGTTGAGGTAACGGTTCAATTTGAGTGTCAACTCGTACAACCAATCGCCCAAGTAAGCCAGCCACTTGGCGCACTGGATCACGCCATCAAAATGGTCACCGTGGATGACCCACAAGCGTTGGCCCTGTGCGGTGGTGTGAACCGCCTCTTGCAGAATGTCCACGCCGCCAAACGCATGCCCCACAAACGCACGCGCAAATTCGTCGTGGTTGCCGGGCACATAAATGACTCGGCAACCCTTGCGGGCGCGGCGCAGCAGCTTTTGAACCACGTCGTTGTGGCTTTGAGGCCAGAACCAACGGCGGCGCAGCTGCCAGCCGTCCACGATGTCACCCACCAGGTACAGCGTTTCACTGGAGTGCGCCTTCAGGAACTCGAGCAAAGCGTCTGCCTGAAAGCCCGGGGTGCCAATGTGCAGGTCAGAAATGAAAATCGCCCGCAGGCGTTGACGTCCAGCGGGCGATTCATCCTCCGGCAACTCCGGCTTTCGGTCGGATGCAAGCGGCAGATCCAGGTTCATGCCATCGGGCATGGCGCGAGCCGCCCACTGCGTTTGCGGCTTCATCAGGCACCTCCCAAAAAGTGCTTTTTGTAGCGGGCGGGCATGTCGGCGATGCGCATCATCATGGGCAAATCGGCCGTGTTGAAGTCCGGATCCCAGGCGGGTGCGCCCAGCACTTTGGCGCCCAATCGCAAGTAACCTTTGATCAGTGCGGGTGGCTCGGTGTGGAGCGTGTGATCCAGCTCATCGACGGGCAGGGGCAATCGCGGCAACACATGGCACTCGATTGGCGCCAAGTGTGTCTGCTTGAGTTGGTGCCAAATGCTGGCGGCCAGATCACCACTGATCACGCCGTTGTGCAGCATCGGGATGCTGGCGCAACCGATCATCACATCGAGTTGGTTGCGCACCATGAATTCGGTCAATGCGCCCCACAGGGCCATGATCACGCCACCGTGGCGGTGCTCGGGGTGCACACAGCTGCGACCCAACTCGACCATGCGTTCGCGCATGCCGCGCAAACGAACCAGATCAAATTCGGTATCGCTGTAGGTGCTGCCAGCGCGCTTGGCTTGGGCCGGGGTCAAGACACGGTAGGTGCCCACCACTTGAGCCGTAGCCACATCGCGCACCAGCAGGTGCTCACAGTAGTCGTCAAACAAATCCACGTCGTGCCCGGCGATGGTGGTCGCCAGGCGCGCACCCATTTCGCCTGCAAAGACGTGGTACCTCAGTCGCTGTGCCTCACGGACTTCATCGAGGTGCCGGGCCCAGCTGACTTCAATGCCTGCAGAGGCCGCCTTGGCCACGAACGTTTGAGGTGCAACAGTTGATCCCGGATGAAGTGACCCCCGTGGCAACTGGATCGGCGACAAATCGAACGTGGGGTTGGGCAACTCTTTCACAGCAGGTCCTTCTCGTATGACATGACCTGCATCTTCCATTTCGGCAATGACATTCGTGTGTCAAATCAATGAAATTTCCTTGACTTTGCCGTCTGTGAAAAAAGGGAAATGCCCACACGCCTGCACGGACCCGTGCGGCTTGCCATGCCGACCTGACATGCCCACCTGAATCAGTGCGGCGCGATGTCCACCACCACGTTGCCAATCGACTGGCCCGCCTCCACGGCCTGATGCGCCTGAACCATTTGGTCCAAGGCAAAGCGTGGGCCGATGGTGTGCTTGAGCGCACCTTGCTCCAGCAACGCTGTCAAGCGGGCAATGGCCAAGGCGCGGTCCGAGGGTGTCAGTTCGTACACCAGAAAGAATTTCACACCCAGAGAGTTGAACAACCAAGGGCGGTACTCGAAGTTTTGCTGCAAAGCGTTGGAGCCGTAGCAAACCACTTGCCCATGGGACTTCAACACATCGGCGGCCCAGCCTGCCGTCGAAGAAAAGTCCATGTCGATGATGGCCGACACGCCCTGCCCTTGCGTCAGGGTTTTGACGCGCTCAGGCACGGATTCTGTTTTGTAGAAAATCGCCTCTTGCATGCCTGCGGCACGCGCATGATCGGCTTTGGCTGGTGAACCCACAGTGCCGATCACACGGCCGCCCGCCAAGGTGACCAGTTGCGTGATGTAGTGCCCCACGGCCGAAGAAGCCCCAGTCACCAACACCGTCTGACCACGCAAGTCGCCCACCAAGCGCTCAGCCCAGGTCACGGCCTGAATGGCCGTGAGGGCCGGAATGCCAAAGCAAGCCCCAGCGGCAAAGTCGGTTTCATCAGGCAACCGAACCGCTTGCGCTTCAGGCACCGCGATGTATTCGCAAGCGGTGCCCATGGCACGCTGCCATTGCCCGTTCCAAACCCAAACCCGTTCGCCCACGCGAGACGCCGCCACACCCGCCCCCACGCGATCGATGACGCCTGCGCCATCGCTGTGGGGCACGATGTGGGGGTCTGTCACCGCTTTGGCGCGGCGCGACTTCACATCAGAAGGGTTGACCCCCGAAGTGACCAAGCGCACGCGCACCTCGCCCGGACCGGGCTCAGGGGTGGGCAACTCACCCACTTGCAACACCTCGTTCGCATCGCCATTGCGGCTGTACCAAGTGGCTTTCATCTCGGGGTTTCCTTCAGCGTGTGTTGCGCTCAGTCAGATCAGACGCGCTCAATGATCAGCGCAATGCCTTGGCCCACGCCAATGCACATGGTGCACAGCGCGTAGCGGCCAGCGGTTTGCTGCAGGCGGTTGATGGCGGTGGTCACCAATCGCGCACCCGAGGCGCCCAGTGGGTGCCCCAGTGCGATCGCGCCGCCCCAGGCGTTCACGCGGGCGTCGTCGTCTTTGAGACCCAGCATGCGCAGCACGGCCAGGCCTTGTGCGGCAAAGGCTTCGTTCAGTTCGATCACATCCATGTGGTCGATGGTCAGGCCCGTCTGGGCCAGCACCTTGAGCGTGGCGGGCGCAGGGCCAATGCCCATGATGCGCGGCGCCACACCTGCGGTGGCCATGCCCACCACACGCGCTTTGGGCGTGAGGCCGTATTTGGCCGCTTCGGCTTCGCCCGCCAACAGCAAGGCGCATGCGCCGTCGTTCACGCCCGAGGCGTTGCCTGCGGTCACGGTGCCGTCCGGGCGCACCACGCCTTTGAGTTTGGCCAGCGCTTCGAGGCTGGTTTCGCGGGGGTGCTCGTCCGTATCCACCAGCACAGCGTCGCCCTTTTTCTGGGGGATGCTCACGCCCACGATCTCACGCGCCAGGTGGCCGGCCTTGATGGCGGCCACCGCACGCAGCTGGCTGTTGTAGGCCATCAGGTCTTGCGCTTCGCGCTCGATCTTGAAGTCGGTGGCCACGTTCTCGGCGGTCTCGGGCATCGAGTCGACGCCGTACTGGGCCTTCATCAGCTTGTTCACAAAGCGCCAGCCAATGGTGGTGTCGTACACCGCGTTGTTGCGGCTGAAGGCGGTCTCGGCCTTGGGCATCACAAAGGGGGCGCGACTCATGCTCTCCACACCGCCAGCAATCATCAAACCCGCTTCACCGGATTTGATGGCACGCGCGGCGGTGCCGATGGCGTCCAGGCCCGAACCGCACAGGCGGTTAAGGGTGGCACCAGGCACGTCGATCGGCAGACCTGCGAGCAAGCTGCTCATGTGGGCCACATTGCGGTTGTCTTCACCCGCTTGGTTGGCGTTGCCGTAGAGCACGTCGGTCACGGCGGCCCAGTCCACGTTGGGGTTGCGTGCCATCAGGGCGCGCAAAGGCACGGCACCCAGGTCGTCGGTGCGCACGCTGCTCAAAGCGCCGCCGTAGCGACCAAAGGGGGTGCGAACGGCGTCGCAAATGTAAGCTTGGTTCATGTTTTTCGTCTCCAGAAAAAAGTTGCATGCATTTTATTGCACACTCGAATGTTCAACTGGATTCATTCTAGGGCTCAGCCACAGGCCAGCGCACCCACATCGGGGACAATCGCCCCATGCTGATCCAACCTTCACAAGCCGATGTTCGGCAATTTTTTTGCGGCGTCTATGCCAAAGCCAGAACCACAGCCCCTTTGGAGCCCATGGAAATGCTGGTCAGCCAGTGGATCGACCAGCACCCCGAGTACCACGCCGCGCTGTCGGATGTGGACGCTGCGCTGCGGGACATGGCCTTGGTCGACCCCCACAAGGAAAACCCCTTCCTGCATTTGTCGATGCACCTGTCCATCAGCGAGCAGTGCAGCATCGACCAGCCGCGCGGCATTCGCCAAGCGGTGGAACTGCTGACCCACAAGCTCAACTCCTTGCATGACGCCCACCACCAGACCATGGAATGCCTGGGCCGCATGGTGCACGAAAGCCAGCGTGCAGGCCGTATGCCCGATGGCGAGGCCTACATCGCCTGTGTGCAACGCCACGCGACGAAAGATTGATGCCTGGCCACTGACCGCCTCAGATCACTGCGTCAGAAATGCAAAAAGCCCGCGCAAGCGGGCTTTTTTGGGGGCATCGAATCCGCCGATCAGCGGAACTTGGCCTGAGGCACGGTTTTCAGCTCGCCTTCTTGGCTGCCCACATAAGTGGCCAATGCTTTGAGTTCGGCATTGGAGAATTGCTTGGCGATACCGCCCATCACGCCGTTGCTGCGACCCCATGTGGCCTGGTTCTCGGTTTTGTAGGACTTGAGCGCCACGAACAGGAAGTCTTTGTGCTGGCCAGCAAGCTTGGGGTAGCTGGGGTCCACAGGCTTGCTGAAGTTGTCACCGTGGCAAGATACGCAAGCGCCTTTTTGCAGCAAGGCGGCCACTTTGGCGTCAGGTGTTGTGGGTGCAGGCACGGCGGCTTCGGTCTTGCCGTGCTGCTCGTAGTAAGCCGAAATGTCAGCGATGTCCTGATCGGTCAGGCTGGCAGCAATGCCGCGCATGGTGGGATGCTTGCGATCGCCTTTTTTGTAGGCATTGAGGGCAGAAGCGATGTATTTGGCATTCTGACCAGAGATCATCGGCACGCGATACACCTCAGGGAAGCTGGCTTGGTAGCCTTTGATGCCGTGGCAGCCGATGCACATGGCAATCTTTTGCTCAGCCGCTTTGGCATCACCCTTGACTTCCTGGGCTTGGACGGAGAAGGCGGTCACAGAAGCGACAGCCAGGGCGAACATCGAGGTCAACAGCTTGATCATTTTGCTTGGACAATCCAGAGAGATTGATAAAAATCAACTGAGGATTATATCGGCCCCGACCGCATAATCCTGACAAGCCACTTTTAACGTCACCCAAGCAGCCCTCATCATGAAATTCCAAGGTACCGAAAAATACGTCGCCACCCAAGACCTGATGCTGGCCGTCAACGCCGCCATCACCCTCAAACGCCCCCTGCTGGTCAAAGGCGAACCAGGCACTGGCAAGACCATGCTGGCCGAGGAAGTGTCTGAAGCGCTGGGGCTGCCGCTGTTGCAGTGGCACATCAAATCGACCACCAAGGCCCAGCAAGGCCTGTACGAATACGACGCCGTGAGCCGCCTGCGTGACAGCCAGCTGGGCGAAGCCAAGGTCAAGGACATCGAGAACTACATCATCAAGGGGGTGCTCTGGCAGGCCTTCACCTCTGAAACCCCGGTTGCCATCCTGATCGACGAGATCGACAAGGCCGACATCGAGTTCCCGAATGACTTGCTGCGCGAGATCGACCGCATGGAGTTCTATTGCTACGAAACGCGTCAGCTGATCAAGGCCAAGACCCGCCCACTGGTGTTCATCACCTCCAACAACGAAAAAGAGCTGCCTGACGCTTTCCTGCGCCGCTGCTTCTTCCACTACATCAAGTTCCCCGAAGCGGAGACCATGAAGCAGATCGTGGATGTGCACTTCCCCACGCTCAAGAAAGACCTGCTGGCCCTGGCGCTTAAGACGTTTTACGACGTGCGCAACCTGCCTGGCCTCAAGAAAAAGCCCTCGACCAGTGAGCTGCTGGACTGGCTCAAGCTGTTGGTGGCCGAAGACATCCCACTCGAAGCCTTGCAAAGCGCAGACCAGAAAGTGGCTGTGCCGCCGCTGGTGGGTGCCCTGCTCAAGAACGAGCAAGACGTCACTTTGTTTGAAAAGCTGGTCTTTATGAACCAGCGCAACCGCTGAAGCCGCAGGGCATGTCGGCTCGCCAACTCCTGCTCGAGGGCATTTCAGACGCCATCGGCTTTGTCGGGGGCGCTGTGGCTGGTTACTGGCTGGGCCAGCTCTTGGGCTGGAACCTCTTCAGCGCAGGCTACAACACCACAAGCATGGGTGCCATTTTGCTGGTGGGCCTGGGCGGTGGCGGCGGCCTGCAATTGGCAAGACGCTGGCGTGCCCAACAAAATGAGCGTGCCCACCCCAACGATTCGGAGTCTTCATGAGCCTGTTTGCCGCACCCGTCACCCTGAGTGGCCAGCATGTGAAGTTGGTGCCGCTGACGCCCGCCCACCACGATGACCTGGTGCAGGCGGTGCAAGACGGCCAATTGTGGAACCACTGGTACACCGCCATTCCCCGCCCCGAGGCCATGGCCACTGAAATCACACGCCGCTTGGAACTGCAGGCCAAAGGCAGCATGTGCGCCTTTGCCGTGATCGACCCGGCAACCGACCAAGCGGTGGGCATGACCACTTACATGAACATCGACGCCGCCAACCGCCGCGTCGAAATCGGCTCGACCTGGTACCGCCAAAGCGTGCAGCGCACGCACATGAACACACAAGCCAAGCGGCTCTTGCTGGCCCATGCTTTTGAGCA